>JAGQTW010000344.1 GCA_020438785.1 Mycobacterium sp.
ATCGCCGACGAGGTGCAGACCGGCTGCGGCATCACCGGCACCGCGTGGGCCTACCAGCAGCTCGGCTTCGCCCCGGACATCGTGGCGTTCGGCAAGAAGACCCAGGTGTGCGGCGTCATGGCCGGCCGCCGCGTCGACGAGGTCGCCGACAACGTCTTCACCGTCAGCTCGCGGATCAACTCCACCTGGGGCGGCAACCTGGTGGACATGGTCCGCTCGCGGCGCATCCTCGAGGTGGTCGAGGCCGACGGCTTGTTCGCGCACGCCGAGAGGTTGGGGGCGCAGCTGCGGACCATGCTCGACGCGCTGGCCCTCGAGCTGCCCGATCTCGTGCACGACGTGCGCGGCCGCGGCCTGATGTGTGCGTTCAGCCTGCCGACCACCGCCCAGCGGGACGCCCTGCTGACCGCGCTGTGGGAACGCGGCGTGATCATGCTCGGCAGCGGGCCGGACTCGGTCCGGTTCCGCCCGGCGTTGACCGTCACCCGCGCCGAACTGGAGCGCGCGGTGGCCGCGGTGCGGGAGGTATTGCTCGCCGCGGGCTAGCATTTCGTCATATGCGGCCGCTGCTGGTACTCCTCGCCTCGGCTGCGCTGCTGGTGCTGGCCGGGTGTGCGCACACCGTCGCCGGAGTCGCCGTCTGGAACCCGGCCCAGTCGCTGCAGCCGCTGCGTGCCGACGACACCGACCAGATCCTGATCGGCCCTGCCCAACTGCGTGACGTCGCCGGCGTCAAGCTCCAGGTCGACGCCGACCAGGTTCGCCCCATCGCGGGTTCGTCCGCCGTGCCGGCCTGCTCGGCCCTCGACGCCGCCGGCATGGCGGCTTTCCTGGGGGACAGCTGGTCGGGCTTTCACACCCTGCTCTACACCGACGGCGACCAACACGACCACGCGATCGCCGAGGCGGTCGCCATCTATCCCGACGCCCGAACCGCGGCGGCCGCCTTCACCAGCGGAAGCAAGGACGCCAAGGCCTGCGACGGTCAGCGGGCGCTGAGCACCGGCGGTGACGCCGCATGGAAGTTCTCGGTACCGGAGATCAACGCCGACACCGTGCGCTGGACCAAACAGCAGATCGGCATCCCGATCACCTGGGTGTGCCACGGCGAGGCGCGGCTGCGCAACAATGCCGTCGTGCAGGCGATGGCCTGCCAGGGCGACGACGGCGGACAGATCACCGTCACCACGATGACCGACCGGATGTCGGCCAGCGTGTGGGAACTGTCGGGGCGGTGATGAGCGAGGATCTCGAACACGCCCTGGCCGGCGGCGCGCCGCAGCGGGTGGGCTGGTTCCGGTTCCACTTCGCCGACCAGCGCTGGGAGTGGTCGCCCCAGGTCCAGCAGATGCACGGCTACCAGCCCGGCACGGTGGTCCCCACCACCGAACTCGTTCTCTCGCACAAACATCCGGACGACTACGGCCCGGTGGCAGCCACGCTCGCCGAGATCCGCCGCACCTCGGGCGCGTTCAGCACCCGGCACCGCATCGTCGACACCCGCGGCGAGGTGCATTCCGTCGTCGTCATCGGCGACCAGCTCTGCGACGATTCTGGTGCGGTCATCGGCACCCACGGCTTCTATGTCGACGTCACGCCGTCGCTGCGGGAGGAGAAGCAGGAACTGCTCAACGAGGCGGTCGCCGAGATCGCCGAGTCCCGCAGCGCGATCGACCAGGCCAAGGGCATGCTCATGCTGGTCTACCGGATCACCGAGGACACCGCGTTCGAGCTGTTGCGGTGGCGCTCGCAGGAGACCAACGTCAAGCTGCGGGTGCTCGCCGAGCAGATCATCCGGGACTTCCTGGCCCTCGAATACGACGAGGCGCTGCCCGACCGCGGCAACTACGACCGGCTACTGCTGACCGCGCACACCCGGCTGCCCACCTGACCCGACGTGAAAAGCCCAGCCCCGAACGGGACTGGGCTCCTTCACGCGGACGAGTTACTGGTGGGATTCCTGGCGCTTCTCGGCCGCCTTGGCGCCGGCCCGGGCCGACTCCGCTTCGGCTTCCTTCCGCGCCGCGTCGCGCTGGGCCTCGGCCTTGTCCTGCTGGGCCTTGCCCTCCTCGACCAGGTCGTTGCGGCCGGCGACGGTGCCGACGGCCTCCTTGGCCTTGCCCTTGGCGTCCTCCACGACGCCCTTGATGGCTTCGGCGGGACCGCTGTTGTTCTTGTCGTCGTCAGACATGTTTCCCTTTCCGGGTCAGTAGCTGCGGATCAGTGAGATCAGCTTTTCCTTGCTCAGGCCCGAGTAGCCGGAGATACCAAGTTGCTTGGCCCGCTTCTTGAGCTCCGCGACGGTCCAGCCCTCGTAGGCACAGGACCGACTGGGCCGGAAGTGCCGAATGTCGTCGGCCGTAGCGATATTGCTGTTCGGCATCCCTACCTCCTTTGCTGCGGTTGCAACCCCCTCCGCAGCCCTGTACCCAACTCGGCACCGGGATCAAACACGTAATGTCGGGGCAACCGCCGAAACGCGGCGGAAAGCGCTGGTAATGCCAGCACAGGGGGCGATTCCTGGACGAGCTAGCGGATCTCGTCCGGGTCCGGGTCCTCGACGATCAGATGCTGTTCATGCCAGTCTGATTCGTTGCTCTCCAGCGGTGCGCCGCGACGGTCGGGATCTTCGAATACATCGTCGTCGAATACGTCCGGATCGGCGGCGGGCCGCAACTGCTCGGCGGCATCGGCTTCCGGCACCTCGTCGGACATCCAATCGCGCTCGCTCACCTCAGCCAAGATACCCGTTTCGCCGCCGCCGGCGCGGCCCGTCAAAATGTTTAATCGGGCAATAATCGGGGTTACACCGCAGTAGTGCAGGTTGGCGGCAGCCCTTCGATGGTGGGGTGATTGTGCGGATCGCCATGCTTTCCGAGCGAGCCAGCTCCGTCGAGGTGCGCGGAGGCGCCGCCGAGTTGTCCGCGGCGATGGCAGGCCAGGGGCACGAAGTGATCCTCTACACCCGGCGGACCGACCCGGCCAGTCCGGACGAGGCCGTCGTGCCTCAGGGATACACGGTGGTGAATGTGCCTGCCGGGCCCGCCGTGCCGCTGTCCGGGGCGGACCAACTGGACCACCTGGGTGCTTATGCGGAGTATCTGGACCGACGGTGGAGTGCCGGACCACCGGATTTGGCGCACGCCCACTTCTGGATGCCGGGTATCGCCGCCCAACTGGCCGCCCGTGTCCACCGGGTCCCGACCGTGCAGACGTTCCATGGCCTGGGCTGGGGCGAAAGTCCAAGCGCCCGAGCCAAATTGGAGAGAACCCTTGCCCACCATGCCACCTGGGTGGCGGCAACCTCCACCGAGGAAGTGTTCGAACTCGGCCGGCTCGGCCGGCCTCGCACCCGGACCTCGGTGGTGCCCCGGGGCATCGACCTGCAGAAGTTCTCCACCGAGGGCCCGATTGCTGCGCGAACCGAGCGCCCGCGCATTGTAGCTGTCGGTAAGATGTTGCCCGGCAACGGTTTCGATACGGTCATCGAGGCGCTGCCGACAGTCCCAGACGCCGAGTTCGTCATCGTCGGCGGACCGGAGGCCCGGCGGGTCGCCGCCGATCCCGAGGTGGGCAGGTTGCGGAGACTGGCCGCTGAGTTGGGCGTGGCCGACCGCGTGGTCTTCACGGGGGCGGTGTTGCGCGACGACATGCCGGCCATGCTGCGCTCGGCCGATGTCGTGACCTGCACACCGCGCTACGCGGAGTTCGGGATCGTCGCGCTGGAAGCGATGGCGTGTGGTATCCCCGTGGTTGCATCGGCCCTTGGAGGCATGCTCGACACCGTCGTGCACGACGTCACCGGCCGGTTTGTCGTCCCGAACCGGCCCCGCGAGTGTGCTGAAGCCCTCACCGGCATCTTGCGGGATTCGTTCCTGCGGCGCAGCCTCGGCCTCGCCGGGCGGGATCGCGTGTGCGCCCGCTACTCGTGGGACCGGGTCGCGACCGACGCGCTGCGCGGCTACCGCCGACTGGTCCCCGCCGGTGTCGCCTGATCGCCGCCTCGATGAGCAACTCGCGATCGGCGCTTTATTACGGCAAACGCGCCAACTGGCGAACGCGTCCCGGATCGGGGCGCCGATTCTTGCGCTCAACAGGTTTGGGACTCGAAGGTTGGTGGGTACTGAAGGGCCACCATGACGACTCCTTGGCCAATGCCGTGCTCGAATACCGCGTGCGCGCGTGAATAGCGGGACGCTGCGTGGGAGTAGTGTCGGCTCGACGTTGGCGGGAGGTCACATGACGGACGGCGACGGCCGGGCACACCGAAGCGCGGGCGCGGTCGAGGTGAGGGTCGCCGCGCGGCTGGAGAACCTCGCCGTGCTGCGCACCCTGATCGGCGCCGTCGGGACCTTCGAGGACCTCGACTTCGACGCGGTCGCCGACCTGCGGCTCGCCGTCGACGAGGCCTGTACACGGCTGATCCGTTCGGCCGCACCGGACGCCACCCTGGTGGTGGTGGTGGACGGACAGGGCGACGAGGTGGTGGTGCAGGCCTCCACCGAATGCGACACCTACGACGTGGTCACCCCCGGCAGTTTCAGCTGGCATGTGCTGAGTTCGCTGACCGACGATGTGCAGACCTTCCACAACGGTCACGACCCCGGCGCGGACCAGCTCATCTTCGGCATCAGCCTGACCACGAGGCGGGCAGGCTCCGCGAGGTGAGTCCCCGAGCCGCGGGCGGTTCGTCATCCCGGCCGACTTCCGAGTACGCCGATGTCCCGGACATGTTCCGGGAACTGGCCAAGCTGGAACCGGAATCTCCGCAGTTCCAACGGCATCGGGACCGGATCGTCGAGAGATGCCTGCCGTTGGCCGATCACATCGCCCGCCGGTTCGACGGGCGCGGTGAGCCCCGCGACGACCTGGTTCAGGTGGCACGGGTCGGCCTGGTCAACGCGGTGATCCGCTTCGACGTCGAAACCGGTTCGGATTTCGTGTCATTCGCGGTCCCGACCATCATGGGTGAGGTCCGGCGGCACTTCCGCGACAACAGCTGGTCGGTCAAGGTGCCGCGACGCCTGAAGGAACTGCACCTGCGGTTGGGCGCCGCGACCTCCGAGTTGTCGCAGCGGCTCGGCCGCGCCCCCACCGCGACCGAACTCGCCGCCGAACTCGACATGGACCGCGAAGAGGTGGTCGAGGGCCTGATCGCGGGCAGCTCGTACAACACGCTGTCGATCGACAGCGGCGGTGGCGGGAGCGACGAGGACGCGCCGGCGATCGTCGACACACTCGGCGACGTCGATCTGAGTCTGGATCAGATCGAGAACCGGGAAGCCCTGCGGCCGTTGCTCGCCGCGCTGCCGGAGCGCGAGCGCACCGTGCTGCTGTTGCGGTTCTTCGAATCCCTGACCCAGACCCAGATCGCCGAGCGGGTCGGCATCTCGCAGATGCACGTCTCCCGGCTGC
>JAGQTW010000345.1 GCA_020438785.1 Mycobacterium sp.
CACCTGTTCCTGCAGCAGACCCATACTTCGCCAGCTCGTGGACCCGTACTTTGCCTGCCACCCGTTCGACCTCCTGCCCGCAATTCCCGACTCCGACATAGATACCCGACAGGAACGACAAAGTCCGCCCTCAGCCGACAGGCAGGGTGCTGTCGATGGTGGTACATCGATGGTGGTGCAAATGCGCATATGCGGCGGCCAGGGTTGTCCTGCCCGTCGCTTGCGGCGCTCACTGCTGTCGGAGAAGGATCAGACGAAAGCTCAACTCGACGCCGACGGCAAAGGTCCTCAGCTCGCTGCCAGCAGCTGCCGCTCGCTGATGGCCTCGGCCGCATCAAGGACCCGCTTCACGGCTGAATGGTGCACCCCGAGGTTGGCGGCGATTCGATTCAAGGGATCGCCATTGTGGTGAGCTACGAGGATCGCCTCGACGGTCGCTACTGGCTGTCGGGTCACCTTAGAGGACACTAGGTGAGCGGCCAGCTCTATTGCCGCGTCGTTGCTAGCGCGGGTGGTCGCGCTGACCGCGTCGGCTGACGCGGGAACCGCGCGATCAGATCTCGCGTTAGCACGACCCAAGGTCGCGGTCGGTGTCCGGGATTGAACCGCGCCATAGGTCGCGGCAAGGGCCGCGTTTCGAGGCCGACGTGCGGGTTTATCACCCACGGCTACCAGCGCGGCAGTGGCCACCGCGACGGCGAGATCGACGACAAGCGGGAGTACTGCCGCGAGAGCGGGCGCGATTCCGGCCAGCACTGCGAGGGCCCGTAACGCGACGAAGCTCAGCAGGAACGCGCCTAGCGCGAGTACGCCGGTCGCGGCGACTGACACCTTGTACATCACACCGGAGGCGTTGGCCTTGACGAGAACCGCGACGCCGTGGACCGCCATCAACAAGACGGTTGGTGGCACTGCGGCGACGACGGTCGCGACCCATCGCAGATTGTGCGGTGCGGTCAGAAGGGCGTGGGTGATGTTGCCCGCCAGACTGGTTAGCGTCGCGCCTACGAGCCAACCCCAAAAGAACGTGACCGCGCGGCGGTGGTGGCGCGCGATGAGTTCCGCCGCCGTCGGCGTCGGGTTCATTGGCTGTCCTCCCGAGGAGCGGTCAGAAGCTGGTTGAGGATCTTGCCGCCGGGGACGGTGACTGTCAGCTCCGCGCGGACTCCTAGCGCGGCGAGGTAGGAGATGAGCGTGGACAGGTGAATGTCGGTCCGATGCTCCGTTCTGCTGACTTGGGATTGTCCTACTCCGAGGCGTTCGGCGAGCTGCACCTGAGTGACGCCAGCCGTTGTCCGGATGTGGGCGAGGTCGATCACCACCCATATATTACCTCTAACGCATATTACTTACAAGTAATACTATCGACCAGGTAGTAGTGCGGTCGCCGTGGGCAGTGGGGAGCGCCCGCCGCAGACATTCACCCGGTCGGAGATGACGTTGTTGGGTACGTCCGCGCGCGGACGCGGCGGGAACGCCGGATGTGGAACTGCTTCCCAATCACATAGAGCAATGGGTTGCCGTGGACGCGCGCGGTTCCTTGCGGACGGGGTAACGGTTGCTCAACCGTGCCCACATTTTGCCCACAATCTACCCATAGTTACAGATATTTCCCGTGATGTCTTGTAGTCAGTTTCCGCTTTTCAAGCGGCATTTGTTCCCTGCGGCTAGTCATGCGACGAGAACCACGACTTCTTCTCCGGCTCGGGCAGCAGCTACGTCATCGGCAAGGCCGTGGTCACCGAGGACGAGGACTGGGACTTCTAAAAGCGCAGGTCAGTTCACCGCACCGCGCGTCACCCGCGGGCCGGGTGTGCTGCGGTACCGGGACAACAGGCGGGCGGCCTGGCCCGGGGCGCCGAGTTGGAGCATCGCGGCCAGCGCCGTCTCCAGGACGACCTCCTGTTGCACGCGGCTGCCGCCGATCGACGGCAGCCCGGACAGCGATTCCAGCAGGCAGTCGAGTGCGGCGCGCGGCTCGCCCGCGGTCAACGCGATGAGGCCCTCGCCGATGAGCCGCAACGTGGTCGCCTGCTCCTCGGTGGCGCCGGGGACGGCGATCGCGCGGATCGCGGCCGGATCGTTGGCGGCCGCCAGCACCAGCAACGCGTGGAACGCGATGAACGGCGTCTGCGGTGCGTAGGCCAGCGACCCGGCCTCGGCCAGCACCGGCATCGGATCCGGTGGGGTCACCCAGTCCGGGTGCAGCCGGGCGCGCCAGGCCAGCGAGCCGGCGTCGACCAGGCAGCGCACGTCCGAGGAGTGCGGCGGCGCAAGGGATCCGGTGTAACGGCGCGCGGCCGCGGCGGCATCGCCCATGGCGAGTTCGTGCAGCGCCGCATGCCACTGGAAGTGCGGGAGGTAGCGCTGGGTGGTGCCGGGGCCGGCGATCCAGTCCGTCAACCACCTCAGCCCCGCGCCGTGCGCGTCGGTTTCGTAGTGCACATGGGTCAGCGCGTGCGCGGCGTTGCCGTTGCCCGGATCGAGTTCCAGTGCGGCGTCGGGGAGGTCGGCGGCGTCGTACCAGAGCCCCTGTTCGGTGCGGCCGTAGGCGCGCAGCCCGAGATACCAGGGCGCCTCGCCGTGCACGGCGGTGAAGCGTTCGACGTACTGCCAGGCGTCCGGCAGTGCCTCACCGGCGCCGGCGAAGGCGATCGACGGCGCCAGCACGAGCAACGCGACCGCGTCGTCGGGGGCCCGGTCGAGATGCTCGATGAGAGCCGTTGTCCCCGAGGTATTTCCCTTCTCACACCACGTCGCGATGGCCTCGACATGGCTGCGGTCCTCGGCGCTGCCCTGCTTCAAGGCGGCGCGGGCCCGCGCGAGGTGGCCGTTGACGGCGTCGCGGCCGCCGGCCCGGTCCGGCCGTTCGGTGGCGATCATCGCCAGCGCGGCATGCGCCCGCGCGTTGTCCGGGTCCTCGGCCACCGCGGCGGCGAACGCGATCGAGGCGCCGTCCTGGACGGCGAGCAGTCGGCGAACGCCCTCGGCATAGGCGGCATCGGCTCCCGTTGCCAGCGGGATCGTCGGGGTGCGCCGAGGCGCGCGCGCCGGGCGTTCGCGGGTGTCGCCGGCGAGCAGGGTGGCGACGGCCGCGGCCTGGCTGCGGATCTCGGGGATCGCCGTGGTCTCCCATTCCTCGCCCTGCCGGATCGACCCGACGCAGAAGATGCCCGGCACCGCGGCGCCGGCCGCGTCGATCAGGCGGCCGTCGGCGTCGAGCCGAACGCCGATGCCGCACGGGTGCGGCGATGCGACACCGGCGGCCAGCAGGTTCGCCCACAGCGGGGAGCGCTGCAGGGAACGGCGGTCCCACACGGTGCCGGTGGCGACCACCACCGCGTCACCGCGCCGGCGCACCGAGCGGTCGCTGGTGGTCACGACCAGTTCGACGCCGTCGCCGCGCAGCGAGACATCGGCGACCTCACCCGCCTCGACGGTCAGCCGCCCGCTCGCGATCGCCGCGTCGATGGCATCGGCCGTCGTCGGCGGCATGCGGTGACGCAGAATCTCCCACTGCCGCAGGTCTTCTCGCAGGAATCGGCGCTGGTCCTCCCAGCCGAGCGACCGCCACAGCCGCGCGGCCCGCGGCCGCATCGCATCGATCACCTGCCGCCAGTCCAGCCCGGCGGCGCGGGCGCGGGCCAGATCCGCGTCGAGCGCGCGGCGCAGCTCCTCCAGCGAGGTCTCGGTGCCGAGCGCGTCGAGATTCGGCAACTCCGTGGGCACGCCGGTGTCGCGGAAGCGATGCGGGAGTGCACCGTGGCGCGACAGCAAGGTGACCGTCGCGCCACGCGCCATCAGGTGCAGCGCCACGTCGACCCCGGTCAGGCCCGAGCCGATCACCAGGACGTTCTCGAACCGCCGTGCGCCGAGTGCGGCCAGCGCCCCCGGCGCCCACGGGTCCAGCACCACCCGGCCGTCGGTGCCCGCGGCCGGCACCGGCGCGAACGCACGCTCCAGGGACTCGGGCATGCCACCCTCGGGGCGTCCCGCGGCGAGCACCACGGCGTTGGCCGACAGCGACCGGCCGTCGCCGAGCTTCACCTGCGCCGATGCACCCGGCACCAGGCCGACGACCTCGGCGGTCTCGACCCGGACGTCGGCGGCGGCGAGTTGGTCCTGCAGGTAGCGGGCGTAGGCGAGCCGGGGGGCGAACCCCTCGGGCGCCGTGACGGCATGGTCGTCCAGCCACCGGCAGAAGTGGTCGGGATCGTCCGGCCACGCCGACATCCGGTGGGCGGGCACATTGAGCAGGTGCACCGGGTCGCCGGTGCCGTAGGCGGCGCCGGTGCCTGGGCGGCCGGAGGAGTCGATGAGGGTGATCTGCGCGTCGGGACGGACGCGGCGCAGGTGGGCCGCGGTGAGGACCCCGGCGGCCCCGCCGCCCACGATCGCGACTCGCATGTTCGGATGGTATCCGGCGCAGGTCAGGGCTGCCGTGCCGTCACGGGCAGGAGACGTCCACCGGCATCGGGTTGACGGCCAGCACCCGGGCCGCCCCGTCCACCAGCCACAGGGCGCCGGGGTTGGTCAGCGCCGCCCTGTACACCGTGGTCGCCGGTGCGCCGGTGAGGAAGCCGCAGGCCTGCGCCGGGCCCTGCGGGTCGGGCTTGAGGAAGCCGGCCAGCGGCGGCCCGGGCCAGGGGGTGCTCGCCGACTGGCTCGACGACTCCGTGCCCACATCGAAGACCGCGATCCGGTCCGGGGTGTACGGCGCCCTGGTGCCGACCGCGGCGAGGTTGTAGGCCGCGTCGATGACCTGCCGCAGCGTCGCCCGCGCCCGCTGCTGCTCTACGGTGAGCCCCTTGTCGAACGACTCGTAGAAGGCGTAGACCCCCACCTTCGCCGGGGCGCCCTCGCCGTGCACCAGCACCGTTGTCGCATCCATGTCGGTGACGCCCGGCATGCCGAAATCCTCTGCGGAATTGACGATCCCGCGCTCCTGCACCGCGGAGACGAACGCCGCCACCGCTATCGGGTCCACCCGGCTCAGCTCGTAGCGGGCCGGCACGGCGCCGGTGGTGTTGTCCTTGACGATCGACAGGATCCGGCCGTCGCCGTACATCACCAGCGCCGGGGACTCCATGGCGTAGACCACCGGCGGTATCAGCCCGCCCCCCACGTCGACCATGAACACGATCTGATCGGCCGGCAGCGCCCCGTTGGCCGACGACGTCGCACCGCCGGGGACGCCGAGCACGGCCAGCCCCGCCAGCGCCACGCCCAGTCTCCGCATCCACCGCAACCGCATCCGGCCAGGTTATGCGGTGAACGCGCGGTGAACCAGCAACAAACTGTGCGGCGGGTGCTGGCGCCGCCGACCGCCGACCGCGACACTGTTCTTCGTGACCGCACCCTCGCTCGTCAAGAAGGTCGTCAACTGGCTGCGTGCCGGTTATCCCGGCGGCGTCCCCGGCCCGGACCGGGTGCCGCTGCTGGCTCTGCTGCGCAACACCCCGTTGAGCGAGGACCAGGTCAAGGAGGTGGTCCGCGAGATCGCCGCGGCCGAGTCCACGGCGCCCGCGGGCCACCGGATCGACCACGACGAGATCGCCGAGTTCATTCAGGATGTGGCGCACCACGACGCCGGCCCGGAGAACATCCAGCGGGTCGCGGCCAAGCTGGCGGCCGCGGGCTGGCCACTGGCCGGCATCGAGTTGGCGAGCCCGGAGGACTCCGCGGAGGGTTAACCCGCGCGCAGCGACGCCGTGTCGATCACAAACCGGTAGCGGACGTCGCTGGCGACCACTCGGTCGAACGCCTCGTTGATGTAGTCCGGCTCGATCACCTCGATCTCCGGGGCGACGTTGTGCTCGGCACAGAAGTCCAGCATCTCCTGGGTCTCGGCGATGCCGCCGATCGCCGAGCCGGACAGGTTGCGGCGCATGCCGATGACGCTGAAAGACGGCACCACGAGCGGGTTTTCGGGCAGACCGAGCTCGACGAACGTGCCGTCGAGATCCAGCATGCCCAGGAACCGGCGCAGATCGAGATCGGCCGAGACGGTGTTGAGGATCAGGTCGAAGGAGTTCCGCAGCTTCTTGAACGTGTCGCGGTCGGCGGTCGCGTAGTAGTGGCTGGCGCCCAGCCGCAGGCCGTCCTCCATCTTCTTCAGGCTCTGCGACAGCACCGTCACCTCGGCGCCCATCGCCGCGGCGAGCTTGACCGCCATGTGGCCCAGACCGCCGAGGCCCACGACGGCGATCCGCCTGCCCGGCCCGGCATTCCAGTGCCGCAGCGGCGAATAGGTGGTGATGCCCGCGCATAGCAGCGGTGCGGCGGCATCGAGGCCGAGCGCGTCGGGAATGCGCAGGACGTAGTTCTCGTCGACGACGATGCTGCCGCTGTAGCCGCCGTAGGTGGGCTGGCCGTCACGCCCGATTGCGTTGTAGGTCCCGATGTTTCCGCCGCCGGTGCAGTACTGCTCGAGCCCGGCGAGGCAGTGGTCGCACTCCCGGCAGGAGTCGACGAAGCAGCCCACACCGACCCGGTCACCGACCTTGTGCCTGGTGACCTGCGAGCCCACCTCGGTGACCACGCCGGCGATCTCGTGTCCGGGAACCACCGGATAGCGCGGTTGGCCCCACTCGGCGCGCACGGTGTGGATGTCGGAGTGGCAGATCCCGGCGAAGTGGATGTCGAACCGCACATCGTGCAGGCCGAGGTCGCGCCGGGTGATGGTGGTCTTCGTCAGCGGCTCGGTGGCCGAGGTGGCGGCGTAGGCGGTGACGGTGCTCATCGGGCTCCTCTTGCGTTCCTTGGTTCGTTCGGGCGTGGGGTTTCGTTGAGGCCGCACTGAGAGCGAGGATTTCGCTGGAACTTCGCTCTCAATGCGGTCTCAACGGAGCGAAGACGTCAGGTAATCCCCGGGGCCTTGATCCCGGCGTTGAAGGACACCCGCTGGTAGCTGGCCACACCGGCCAGGGTGTATGGATCGCGGTCGATGATGTCCTGGGCCTGCTCGGCGCTGATGTCGCCGGTGATCAGCACGCCGCCGGCGCCGGACTCCTGACGCCCGGCCAGCAGGATGCGCCCGGCGGCGACCTCATCGGCCAGCCACGCCAGATGTGCGGGGCGGCTCTGGTCGATGACGTCGAGGGGCTTGTCGTAGTTGATCGTCAGCACATGGAACACGGGGCGTGACGCTACACCCGGCTCACGCGGCGACGATGTCGAGCCGCAGGCACTTCGCCACCGCGAACGTGGAGATCGCACGACGCTGGCGGACCGGGAGTTGGGGGAGCACTTCGGCGCTGGGCACGACGGCAGGGGTCGCGGTAATGAACGTTTCACCACCGATCTCCACGATGGCGCCCCCATTGGCCAGCACGTTTCTCACCCAGTCTGCGCCGTCGCCGTAGGCCAGTGCGATGACGAAGCTGTTCTGCACCCGGTCGAGGTGAACCGGGGTGCGGAAAGTACGGCCACTGCGCCGCCCGCGGTGCACGACGACAGCGGTGCCACTCGACGCGGTACCCGCCGAGCGCAGGGCGCCCCGGTTGGTCAGGACCCGGTTGAGCTTGCGCACCCCGGTCAGCAGCGGCTCGATCTGCCAGCGGATCGCGGCCAACGCCATGGCGATGACGGCGACCGCGGCGCCGCCGAGGACGACGATGGTGACCAGTACGCGTTTCATGGCGGGCCTCCCGGCTAGTTGATCGGCGCGTTCAGCCAGCGCAGGTCGTCCAGGATGCCGCGGGCGGCGACGATACCCTGGCCGGTCTGCCACACCTCGTTGTTGACGACGAACACCCGGTTGTCGCGGTTGGCCGACAGCGCGCGCCACGCCTGGCTTTCCAGGATCGCCGGTGCGCGCTGCTTGGCCGCCGGTGACGCGAACGACAGGTAGACGATGTCGCCGTCGGCGGCCGACAGGTCGGGTGAGCGGCCCAGGTCGGCGTCGGAGACCCCGATCTCGAGGTAGGGCTTGTCGGTGAACCGTTGCGCCGCAGGGCGATCCACGCCGACATTCGCGAGCACGCTGGCCGGGAAGTTCTCCGCGCCGTACACCCGCAGGGTGGTGTCGGTGAACTGCACGATCGAGGCCTGGAAGTGCGGGGCGTCGGTGGTGGCACCGGTCTGGCGGGCCCGGTCGGTGAACGCGTCGATCAGTTCGCCGGTCGCCTCCGCCCGGCCGGTGGCCGCGCCGATGGTGCGCAGGTTGTCCTGCCACCCCGCACCCGGCGCCTCGGTGAACACCGTCGGGGCGAGCGCCGACAGCTTCGGATAGGCCTCCGGGGTCAGCGCCGCCGAACCCAGGATCAGATCCGGCTTGGCGGCGGCGATCGCGGCGAAGTCCGGGTTGGTGCGGGTACCGGCACCGGGCACGTCGTGGATGACGGTGCCCAGATAGGACGGTTGTCCGGTTGCGCCGTCGGCGATGGCGGCGGCCACCACCCGGGACTGCAGGCCCAGCGCGCAGAGCGCGTCGAGTTCGTCGCCGGCGAGCACCACGATGCGCTGCGGATCGGGCACCACCGCGGTCTCCCCGGCGGCGTGCCGCACCGGCGGCGGGGGAGCCGGGTCGAGCCGGGCCGGCTCCGGTGCGCAGGACTCGTCCGGGCGGCGCTGGTTGCCCAGCACGCCGGCGCCGGCGATCTTGGTGGCGCTGGTGACCGGGCTGCTGGTGGTTCCCGGCGCCGGTGCCTCGGAGCGCCCCGAGCATCCGGTGGCGATCGTCAGGACGGCCGCGCCCAGCACCGCCGCGGCGGCCATGACACCACCCGGACCAACCCCGCGCAACCGCACGCCGCGACGGTAACATCTGCCGCCCGATAAGCCACTGAGCTGCGGCGGACTCCGGTGGTGACGGAATTACGACCGAATGTAGGACCCATCCTTCGATGGGGCCTGCGCAGGGCTAGGATTGAAGAACGTTCTCGGGGTGCTGATCTGAATTTGGAGGACACTTGACTGCCGTTGTTCCTGCGCGCAAAGAACTTGATGTCAGCCGGCCTTTTCCGGCCCGAACCGGCCCAACGGGCAACCTGCTCTACAAGCTGGCCACCACCACCGATCACAAGCTGATCGGAATCATGTACTGCGTCGCCTGCTTCATCTTCTTCTTCGTCGGCGGGCTGATGGCGCTGTTCATGCGCGCCGAATTGGCGGTGCCCGGGCTGCAGTTCCTGTCCAACGAGCAGTACAACCAGCTGTTCACCATGCACGGCACCGCGATGCTGCTGTTCTACGCCACCCCGATCGTGTTCGGCTTCGCCAACCTGGTGTTGCCGCTGCAGATCGGCGCGCCGGATGTGGCGTTCCCGCGGCTGAACGCGTTGTCGTTCTGGCTGTTCGTGTTCGGGGCGCTGATCGCCCTGGGCGGGTTCATCACGCCCGGCGGTGCGGCCGACTTCGGCTGGACCGCCTACACGCCGCTGTCGGACGCCGTGCACACCCCGGGTGCCGGCGGTGACCTGTGGATCCTCGGGATCGCCGTCGGTGGCCTGGGCACCATCCTGGGTGCGGTCAACATGATCACCACCGTGGTGTGCATGCGCTGCCCGGGCATGACGATGTTCCGGATGCCGATCTTCACCTGGAACATCTTCGTCACCTCGATCCTGGTGCTGCTG
>JAGQTW010000346.1 GCA_020438785.1 Mycobacterium sp.
TCGGGCTTGAGCACCACGTTGCCCGGCTTGTAGACGCCGTGAACGTTGCCGAACGTCGCGGCCAGCAGGTATTTGCCGTGCTCGCCGGCACCGAGGGCGGCGATCGTCTTCTCGAAGTCCTCGGGGCTGGTGTACAGCTTCTCGTTGATCTCGGCCTCGACGCCGTCCTCCTCGCCGCCGACGACGCCGATCTCGACCTCGAGGATGATCCTGGCGGCGGCGGCCTGCTTCAACAGCTCCTGGGCGATCGAGAGGTTCTCGTCGATCGGCACCGCCGAGCCGTCCCACATGTGGGACTGGAACAGCGGGTTGGCGCCCTTGGCGACGCGCTCGGCCGAGATCGCGAGTAGGGGCCGCACGTAGGTGTCGAGTTTGTCCTTGGGGCAGTGATCGGTGTGCAGCGCGACGGTGATCGGGTACCTGTCGGCGATCACGTGGGCGAACTCGGCCAGGGCCACGGCGCCGGTGACCATGTCCTTCACACCCAGGCCGGACGCGAATTCCGCGCCGCCGGTGGAGAATTGGATGATGCCGTCGCTGCCGGCGTCGGCGAAGCCCTTGATGGCGGCGTTGACGCTCTCGGATCCGACACAGTTGATCGCCGGGAAGGCGAACGAGTGTTCCTTGGCGCGGGCCAGCATCTCCGCGTAGACCTCTGGCGTGGCGATGGGCATGGAACTTCCTCTCCTGATGCGACTGTCTGAAGAAGTATGGCAAAGAGCCGCGCCGGGGGCGCCGCCACCGCCAGGTAGGGTCGGGCGTCATGACCACCACCGTGATGGCCCTGCCGAGCATCATGGACCCGATGTACTGGCTCGGCGAGGGCGGTCTGTTCGCCTCCGCGGTGCTGCCCGGCATTCTGGTCATCGTCTTCATCGAGACCGGTCTGCTGTTTCCCCTGCTGCCGGGTGACTCGCTGCTGTTCACCGGCGGCCTGCTCGCCGCCGCCCCCAACCCGCCGGTCAACATCTGGGTGTTGGTGATCTGCGTGGCGGTGGTCGCGGTCCTGGGCGACCAGTGCGCCTACTTCATCGGGCGGCGCATCGGGCCGGCGTTGTTCGACAAGGAGGACTCGCGCTTCTTCAAGAAGCACTACGTGACGGAGTCACACGCGTTCTTCGAGAAGCACGGCCCGAAGACGATCATCCTGGCCCGGTTCGTGCCGATCGTGCGCACGTTCACCCCGGTGCTCGCCGGGGTGTCCTACATGCGCTACCCACTGTTCCTCGGTTTCGACATCATCGGCGGCATCGCCTGGGGTGCGGGCGTGACGCTGCTCGGCTACTTCCTGGGCAACGTCCCGTTCGTCAAGAATCACCTCGAACTGATGATCCTGCTGATCGTCGTCCTGTCGATCCTGCCCGGCGTCGTCACGGTGGGCCGCAACCTGCTGGCCCGACGTCGGCCCGCCACCGGCGACTAGGCCGGGACCACAACCGTCACGGCCAGACGCGATTGGCCCCGGCCGGCGCCTGCGGCTGGAGCGCCGCGCCCGGGATCGGGGTGTTCTGCAGCGCGCCCAGGCACAGCCCCAGCCGGCCCGGCAGGCACGGGATGTTGCCCGAGCCGCCGTAGCTGTTGCTCGGGTTGTTCTCCGACCAGCAGATTCCGGTGCGGGGATCGAGGACCTGCCCACCCGGGCAGTTCGCGGCCGTTGCCGACGGGGCGGCCGACAGCGCCAGGGGGGCCAGCATCCACGTGCCGAGGCAGGCCAGGAGGAGCTTGGAGGCTTTGGTTCCGATTTTCATGTCGATGTTCTCCGTCGCTCGCTACGCGGTGATCTTGGTCTGCTCGTCGATGAGCTTGGCGGCGTCGATCACCACGTTCTCCTCGCTCTGGCGGGCGTCGGCATTGAGTTGGAGAACGAACAACGCGTCCTTGCCGGGGATCACGATGGTCTTCTGAGCGACGACCCGCGCGATGCCGTCGTCGGTGTACGTGCCGGCGGACTGGTTCGCGTCGAACCCACTCATCTTCACGTTCTCGGGCTCACCGATCGGCTTGAAGTCGGGCAGGTTCAGCAACTGATTCGGGGCGTACTGCAAGATCTTGGCCGGATCCACGTCGCCGGTCAGCTTGGAGGCGATCGCGATGATCGCGGGCGGATCCTTCGGGTCCTCGGGCTTGTCGTAGACGATCGCGCCGTACGCCCAGTCCGGCGTCTTGTCGCCCGCCAGGCTCCAGCCGGGCGGGAACGGGAAGTCGAAGTTCGGTGTGCCGGGCTCGTCCGGCTTGATCGGCGTCTCGGCGATGTTGTTCTCGGTGATGTAGTCGTTGATCGTCTTGGCCGCACCGGAGGCCGCGGCGGACGTCGACGGCGCCGCGCTCGTGGACGTCGAGGCACTCGCCGACGTCGATGTTGCTGGCTTGTCGGTCTTTGTGGCGGACGAACAACCGACGAGCACGAGACTCATCGAAACCGTTGCCAGCCCCACCGTCGCCACGGCCGCAATGTTCTTCATCGGACGGTTTCCCCTTCGGTCGCATCGCTGAGCAGAGAATAGGCAGCCCGCACCGTCCTGTCTGCGCGAATCCCCGCCCCCTCGGGCGGGTTATTTCCGTACGCAATCATATTCCCGGTAGGACAATCGACCCAGCAAATGACGACCCGTTCCGGCTGCGTCGGCCGCACCTGATGGGCCGGGCACGCGGGCGTCGCACAGCAAGCACTCAGTGAAGTCTTGTACTGACGAGATCGTCAGCGGTGCGACGCGGTGGCTATAGGCGGCCCAGGGCGTCGAAGAGATCACGCAGCCCGGCCAGGGAGTGGGCGGGCAGTAACACGTCGCAGTACGGCAACGCGACCGCCATCGAACCGGCCAGCGGTTGGAATTCAGGCGCGGCGGCCCGCGGATTGAGCCAGACCAGATGCGCCGCACGACGTTTGAGCCGGCCCAGGGCGTTGTCGAGCACCTCGGGCGGGTCGCTGTCCCAGCCGTCGGAGGCGACCACCGCCACCGCCCCACGCAGTGCGCTGCCATGCGGGGGTGCCAGCAGTTCGTGGATCGACCGACCCAGGTGTGTCCCGCCGTAGCGGTCGACCACCTTGGCGTTGGCCCGTGCCAGGGCCACCTCGGGCGAGCGGTGCGCCAGCACCGGTGTCAACCGGGTCAACTCGGTCGAGAAGGCGAATACCTCCGGCCGAAAACCACTCTGCCGCAACGCCGTCGCCCGCATCAGGTGTAGGTAGATCGCCGCATACGGCTGCATCGAGCGGCTGACGTCACACACCAGCACCAGCCTGCGGCGCGGACGGCGGGGCCGGGTCCGGGCCAGTTCGACCGGTTCCCAACCGGTGGTACGGGAGCGGCGCAGCGTCGCGCGCAGGTCGATGCGCTTGCCGGCGTGGTGCGGTTCGGCGCGCATGCTGCGCCGGGTCGGCCAGTGCGCGGCGCTCTGCTCCAGCCAGGTCCCGATCAGGCGCAGGTCGGCCTCATCGAACTGCTCGAACGGCTCCTCGGCGCGGACCACGATGCGACTGGGCAGCGTGTCGGGGATGGCGGTGGCATCCTCGGCCGTACTCGCCGCGCGCATCGACGGTGGGCGCGTCGTCCACGGCGGGCCCGCACTGTGCGGGCCCGCCTCGTCACGGTGACCGGAGGCCGGGACCGCGGCGGCGACCGCACCCCGCTGCGCCCTGAGTGACACCGGATCCACCGGCAGCACCGCGTCGGCGAACACCGCCTCGAAGACCGCATCGAACGCCGTGATGTCCTCGGCCCGGTTCACCAGCGTCAGCCGCGCCACCCAATACAGCCGGGAGCGGGTCACCGGTACCAGTGTGCGCATCGCCGCGACGAAAGCCGTTGGCCCGCTGGCCGACACCACCACTCCCGCGGCCCGCAGCCGCGCCACCAGCGCCACTGCGAAGGCGGCCAGGTCGACCCCGCGCAGCAGCGCCGGTGCGGTCACGCGCGATGCCGTCGGCGCACCGCCAGGATCAGCAGCACCACCACCAGCGCGGCCACCCCGACGATCGCGTACTTCTGCACGGCACCGCCACCGGCCAGGTCGAGCAGGTCGATCGGTTCCGGTTCGGGGGCCGCCACCACCCGTGGGGGCACGGCGGCGACCGGCGCGGCTGCGGCCGCGGCGGCGGGCTCGGCCTGGGGCTGGTCCTGGACCGTGGGCGACCTACCCTCGGCCAGCTTGGCCTCCAGGCTGTCGACGAACTGGCCGAGCAACTTCTCCGACACCTGCTGGAGCATGCCGCTGCCGAACTGGGCCAGCTTGCCGACCACCTTGAGGTCGGTGTCGACGGTGACCCGGGTTCGGTCGCCCGCCTCGTGCAGCTGCAGAACGACCGTGGCCGCGGCGTTGCCGGTGCCCCGCGCTTCCTTGCCGCGGCCGTCGATCAACGCGCGGTGCGCGGTCTCGTCGCGCTCCACGAAGTGCGCCTTGCCGCTGAACTCGCTCGTGACCGGTCCGACCTTGACCTTGACCTTGCCGAGGAAGTCGTCGCCCTCATGACCGACCAGCTGCGCGCCCGGCATCAACGGGATCACCTGCTCCATATCGGTCAGGACCTCCCAGGCCCGCTCGATCGGGACGCTGACGGTGAACTCGTTGGCGATCTTCATGGAATCTCCTCATCCGGTGGCAAGCTGGGCGCGGTAATCAGTCAACGCTTCGTCGAGGGCGGTGCTGTCGTCGGGGGTCTTGCCGAGCGCGCTCAATCCGGCCACCGCGGCCGGGTCTACGAGATCACCGACCCCCAGCATCACCAGGGCGGCGACCCAGTCGATCGTCTCGGCCATCCCCGGGGGCTTGTCGAGGTCGAGTTCCCGGGCCCGTCCGACGAACTGGGTGGCATGCTCGATCAGCGCGGCGGTCGCCCCCGGTACCGAGCGGCGCACGATCGCGGCCGCCCGCTGGGGTTCCGGGTAGTCGATCCAGTGATATAGGCAGCGTCTGCGAAGCGCGTCATGCAGATCGCGGCTGCGGTTGGAGGTCAGCACCGTCACCGGCGGCCGTTCAGCGACGAACGTACCCAGCTCGGGCACCGTCACCGAGGACTCACCGAGGAACTCCAGCAGCAGTGCCTCGAATTCGTCGTCGGCGCGGTCGATCTCGTCGATCAACAGCACCGGCGGCCGCGGCCCGCGATGGCGCACGCACGCCAGGATCGGCCGGTCCACCAGGTAGGTCTCACCGTACAAGTCGGATTCCTCGATGGTCGCGCCTCGGGCCTCGGCCAGCCGGATGCTGAGTAGTTGCCGCTGATAGTTCCAGTCGTATAGCGCCTCGGCGGCGGTAAGGCCCTCATAGCACTGCAGCCGGATCAACGGTGTATCGAGCACGGCCGCAAGGGCTTTGGCCGCGGTGGTCTTGCCCACCCCCGGTTCACCCTCCAGCAGCAGCGGCCGGTTCAGCGCGGTGGCGAGGTAGCACGCCGCCGCGGTGCCTTCGTCGAGCAGATAGCCCTGCTCGTCGAAGCGGCGGATCACCTCGCCGACATCCCCGAACGTCACGGTGCCACCGCCGCGATCAACCGCTCGTAGTCGTCCCAGGTGTCCACGTCGAGGGGCACCGGCCCGTCCACCGGAACCTTCAGCACATAGAACCGACCGGAGTCGATGAGCTTCCACACCCCCTTGTCGCCGTGCAGGTCCGCCAGTTCCCCGAACACGCCGCGCGCCAACCAGAACGGGTGGCCGATCCCGTCGTCGTAGCGGCAGACCGCGATGGATTCACCCACACCGGCCTCGATCAGCCGACGGACCGTCACCTCCGTGACGCCGGGCTGATCACCGAGCAGCAGCACAATCCCGGCGCTGGCCGGGTCCACCCGTTCGACGACCACCCGCAACGACGCAGCGCACCCGGATGCGGGATCGTCGACGACGACGGTTTCGGCACCGTCGAGCGACACCTCCCGACGCACCTCCTCGGCCGCCCCGCCGAGGGTGACGATCAGCTGGTCGAAGCCACACCGGCGCGCCATCCGAAGGGTCTCGCCCAGTACCGTCGAATCACGATAGGGCAGTATCTGTTTGGGTTGGCCGAGCCGACGCGAGCGGCCCGCGGCCAACACCACACCGGTCACGCGGCTCATGCCCCGGACCTCTCCGTGGCGAATCTCGTCCGGCAGCCGAGGCAGCAGAACCAGTAGTCGTCGCCGTCGACGTTGAGGTGCTGGGCGTGGGGGGCGATGGTGACGGTCATCCCGCAGATCGGATCGAGCGCCGTCGAGGCCGCTGATTGGTTGGGGTGCGGGGCGACTTCCATTCCGCCGGTGCGGATCTCGGAGATGATCTCGGCCGCTATCGACACCGCGATCTCGCCGGATGTCTTGGCGCCGATCGGCAGCCCGACCGGAGTGTGCACCCGGGCGCGTTGAGAGTCGGACAGACGCAGTTCGTCGAGCACCGCGGCCCCGCGGACTCGGCTCGCCACCAGACCGACGTAGCGGACCCCCGCGTCCAGCGCCGCCCGGATGGTCTCGGCCTCGGCGCCGCCTTGGGTGGCGACCACGACGGCGGTTGCCCCGTCGAACCCGTCGTCGTGGTCGCGGCCGACCTGGTAACCGAGCACGGCACACACCCCGGCCAACGCCTCGGCGATCGGGGTGGACCCGCAGATCCGGATCAGCGGCGCCGGGATCTGCGGGGCCAGGAAGATCTCCAACGCACCGCCGGACAGGCAGGGGTTGACCACGACGCAGGCGCCCGGCGCGTCGGGGAAGTGAATGTCGCCGTCCGGCAGCACCCGTAACAGCACGCTCTCCCCCGCCTGCAGTGCGCCCAGCGCCGCCTTGCGCACCGAGTTCTGTGCGCACTCCCCGCCGACGAAACCCTCGATGGTGCCGTCCGCCAAGAGGATCGCCTCGTCCCCCGGCTGCGCCGAGGTGGGCTGCTGGGCGCGCACCACCGTGGCATGCACGAACGGCTTGCGTTCCCCCAGCAGCTGCCGGATCCGGTCGGCGATTGTCACCATCTCTATTGCGCGCCTCGGCTCAGATCGGTGGGGTGGCGCGGCCCTGCATGGCCTCCCACACCCGCGACGGGGTCAGCGGCATGTCGGCGTGGCGAACCCCGAAGGGCGCCAACGCATCCACGACGGCGTTGACCACCGCCGGCGGCGAGCCGACGGTCGCCGACTCGCCGACACCCTTGGCGCCGATCGGGTGGTGCGGCGACGGGGTGACGGTGTGCCCGGTCTCCAGGTGCGGCACCTCGACGGCGGTCGGGATCAGGTAGTCCATCAGCGAACCGCCGAGGCAGTTGCCCTCCTCGTCGAAGGCGATCATCTCCATCAGGGCCATGCCGATACCGTCCACGATGCCACCGTGCACCTGCCCCTCGATGATCATCGGGTTGATCCGCGTGCCGCAGTCGTCGACGGCCAGGAAGCGCCGCACCTTGACCACCGCGGTGCCGGGGTCGACGTCGACCACGCAGAAGTAGGCACCGTACGGGTAGGTGAGGTTCTCCGGGTTGTAGCAGACCTCGGCGTCCAGGCCGCCCTCGATGCCCTCGGGCAGATCACCGGCGCCGTGCGCGCGCATCGCGATGTCCTGGATGGTCACCGACGCCGACGGGTCACCCTTCACGTGGAACGAGCCCTTCTCCCACTCCAGGTCGGCAACCGAGGCCTCCAACATGCCGGAGGCGATGATCCTGGCCTTGTCGCGAATCTTGCGCGCCACCAACGCCGCTGCCGCACCGGATACCGGCGTCGAGCGGCTGCCGTAGGTACCCAGACCGAACGGCGTCTGGTCGGTGTCGCCGTGTACGACGTCGATGTCCTCGGGCGGGATACCGAGCTCCTCGGCGACGATCTGCGCGAAGGTCGTCTCGTGCCCCTGCCCCTGGGTCTGCACCGAAAGCCGAAGCACCGCTTTGCCGGTCGGGTGGACCCGGAGCTCGCAGCCGTCGGCCATGCCGAGGCCGAGGATGTCCATGTCCTTGCGCGGCCCGGCGCCGACGGCCTCGGTGAAGAACGAGATCCCGATGCCCATCAGTTCGCCGCGCTTGCGTTTCTCGGCCTGCTCAGCCCGCAGCTGCGCGTAGCCGATCATGTCCATGGCCAGCCGCATGGTGGCCTCGTAGTCGCCGGAGTCGTACACCCAGCCGGTCTTGCTCTTGTACGGGAACTGGTCGGGCCGCAATAGGTTCTGCAGCCGCAGCTCGGCCGGGTCCATCTTCAATTCGTAGGCCAGGCAGTCGACCAGCCGCTCGACGAAGTACACCGCCTCGGTGATCCGGAACGAGCACGCGTAGGCCACCCCGCCGGGCGCCTTGTTGGTGAACACGGCGGTCATGTGGCAGTACGCGGCCTCGATGTCATAGCTGCCGGTGAACACCCCGAAGAAGCCGGCCGGGTACTTGGTGGGCGCGGCCACACCGTTGAACGCCCCGTGATCGGCGAGCACGGTGGAGCGGATCCCGAGGATCTTGCCCTCCTTGGTGGCCGCGATCTCACCGACCATGACGTAGTCGCGAGCGAACCCGGTGGACGTCAGGTTCTCGCTGCGGTCCTCCATCCACTTCACCGGCTTGCCCAGCACCAGCGACGCGACGATGGCGCAGACGTATCCCGGGTAGATCGGCACCTTGTTGCCGAAGCCGCCGCCGATGTCGGGGGCGACGATGCGGATCTTGTGCTCCGGCAGCCCTGCCACCAGCGCGTAGACGGTGCGGTGTGCGTGCGGGGCCTGCGTGGTGCACCACAGCGTCAGCTTGCCGCTCACCGGGTCGAGGTCCGCTACGGCACCGCAGGTCTCCATCGGCGCGGGATGCACACGGGGATAGACGATCTCCTGCTTGACGACCACATCGGCCTTGGCGAACACGGCGTCGGTGGCGGCGGCGTCGCCGGTCTCCCAGTCGAAGCAGTGGTTGTCGGTCTTGCCCTCGAGGTCGGTGCGGATCACCGGCGCCGATGGGTCCAGCGCCGCGCGCACGTCGATCACCGGGTCGAGCGGTTCGTAGTCGACGTCGATGAGCTCCAGGGCATCTCGCGCCGAGTACCGGTCCTCGGCGACGACGAACGCCACCTCCTGTCCCTGGAAGCGCACCTTGTCGGTGGCCAGCACGGCCTGGACGTCGTTGGACAGGGTCGGCATCCACGCCAGACCCTTCTCGGCCAGGTCGGCGCCGGTGATGACGGCCTTGACCTTCGGGTGGGCCTGGGCGGCGGTGGTGTCGATGCCCTTGATGGTCGCGTGCGCGTAGGGCGACCGCAGGATCGCCAGGTGCAGCATGCCGGGCAGCTGTACGTCGTCGACGTAATTGCCGCGGCCGCGGATGAAACGCGGGTCCTCCTTGCGGAGCATCCGGCCGTAGCCGCAGGGCTTCTTGTCGTTGTCGGCGGTGTCCTCGGGCCGCTGTTCCACAGTCGTCACGCCTGCACCTCCTCGGCTGTGTTCTCTGCTCTTCGCCCGAGAGGCTCATCGCCATGCTTGGCGGCCCACTGGATCGATCGGACGATCGTGGTGTAGCCGGTACACCGGCAGATCTGGCCGGAGATGGCCTCGCGGATCTCGTCCTCGGTGGGGTCGGGATTCTCGTCGAGCAGGGCGCGCGCGGTGATCATCATTCCCGGCGTGCAGAACCCGCACTGCAGGCCGTGGCACTGCATGAAGCCTTCCTGCACAGGGTCGAGCTTGGCGCCGTCGGCAAGTCCCTCGACGGTGCGAACGTCGTGGCCAGAGGCCATCGCGGCCAGCATGGTGCACGACTTGACCGGCTGGCCGTCGACCGACACCACACAGGTGCCGCAGTTGGATGTGTCGCAGCCCCAATGGGTTCCGGTGAGGCGGAGCTGATCGCGCAGGAAGTGCACCAGCAGCATCCGCGGTTCGATGTCGGCGCTGACCTGCTCGCCGTTGACGGTCATGGAGACGTGCATCAGTTGCCCTTCGGTGCGGGAATGTTGCGGACCCGGTGCACCGCGGTGCGCAGGGTGCGGACGGTCAACTCGGAGGCCAGGTGCCGCTTGTACTCGGCGGTGCCGCGCTGATCGGTCACCGGCTCGCAGGCCGCGGCGGCCAGCCGGCCGGCCTCGGCGAACGTCTCCTCGGTCGGCGGGGAGCCGACCAGGGCCTCGGTGACCGCGCCGAGCGCCTCGGAGTCGGCGTTGACGGCGGTCAGCCCGACCCGGGCGGCGGTGATCTGGTCACGGTCGAGGGTCACCGCGGAGCCCGCGGCGGCCACCGCCCAGTCCCCGACCCGGCGTTCGACCTTCGCGTACGCGCTGGAGGTGTTGTGCCGCAGCGGAATCCGCACCTCGATGAGCATCTCGTTGTGGGCCAGCGCGGTCTCGTAGGGTCCGACCATGAACTCGTCGATGCCGATCTCTCGCTGACCGGACGGGCCGCGGGCCACCACCACCGCGCCGAGCACCTCGCACACCGTGGAGAGGTCCTCGGCGGGGTCGGCCTGGCACAGCGACCCGCCGACGGTGCCACGGTTGCGCACCACCGGGTCGGCGATCACCCGCTCGGCGTCGGCGAAGATCGGGCAAACCTGCGCCAGGGCGGTGTCCTCGAGCACCTCGCGGTGCCGCGTCATGGCGCCCAGGCGGGCGAGGGTGGGCTCGACGACGATGTGGCCGAGCTCGCCGGCCAGGTCGTTGATGTCGATCAGATATTCGGGGTTGGCGATGCGCAGCTTCATCATCGGCAGCAGGCTGTGCCCGCCGGCGACGATGAACGCGCCCTCCCCCAGTCTGTCCAGGAGCCCGACCGCGTGGTCGACGCTGGTGGCGCGCTCGTATTCGAAGGGGCCGGGTACTTGCATGTGACGAACCTCACATCGGTAGCGGGGAACTAAGTGTGAGACGCGCGTTCCGAGCCGTCAATAGCGACTTAAGTGATCGCTTAACTCGCCCGGTGGCGAGGCGCTACCGTCGTCGTCGTGGTGTATGCGGCCGCCGATCTCCGACAGCGGACGCCCGCCGCCGCCCCACCGCCGGGCGATGATCTCCGCGGCGATCGACACCGCGGTCTCCTCCGGGGTGCGCGCCCCCAGATCCAGGCCCACCGGGCTGGACAGCCGGCTCAACTCCGGTTCGGACAGCCCCGCATCACGCAGCCGCGACAACCGGTCCTGGTGGGTAAGCCGCGAGCCCATCGCCCCGACGTAGCCGACGTCGAGGCGCAGTGCGACCTCCAGCAGCGGCACGTCGAACTTGGGATCGTGGGTGA
>JAGQTW010000347.1 GCA_020438785.1 Mycobacterium sp.
TGGCCATCACCGGCGCCATCAAGGGCGCCGGACTGGGCAAGGACGTGCTGTTGCTGACCGACGGCCGGTTCTCCGGTGGCACCACCGGGCTGTGCGTCGGGCACGTCGCACCCGAGGCGGTCGATGGCGGACCCATCGCATTCGTCGCCGACGGTGATCGGATCCGGCTCGACGTGGCCAACGCGACGCTGGACGTGCTCGTCGACCCGTCCGAGATCGACCTGCGCAAGGTGGGTTTCACCCCGCCGCCTCCGCGCTACCCGACCGGTGTGCTGGCCAAGTACCGCAAACTGGTCGGCTCGGCCGCCAACGGCGCGGTCTGCGACTAGCGGACCTCAGGCCGCCAGCGCGCGGTGCAGGTCGGGCAGGAACGCGGCCAGGTGGTTCATCTCCTGGGCGCAGTGCACCATCAGGTCGCGCGGATCGGGCAGTTGGCGGGCCGCGACCGGGCGGACGGCCCGGTCGGCGAGCCGGTTGCCGCCGCGGACCGCCACGTGCCGGCCACCCATCCAGAACCGCGACCGCATCTCGCTCCCGGTGCCGGTCGGGCGGACGTGGTGGACGAACCATCCGATGTCGACCGGGACGTCCGAGGAGCCCAGCCGCGCGCACACCGCGATGCCATCACCGAGCCGGGCCGGATCGAGTCCCAGCACCGACGGCTCCACGAAGGCGATTGCGCCCCTGGTGAATCGGGAGCCGATGTACTCCTCGATCAGCGACGTGCGCCCGACGTACCGGCCGTCGGGGCCGTCGTCGTCCCAGCGCGCCGAGACGTGCGCCCGCGGATGCCACAGCTTGTAGCGGCGCGCGTCGCTGCCGTGCCAGCCGAACCACCACGTCCACATCGCCGGGGTGACGCCGGGCATGTCGGTGCGCGCCGACACCTGGATGCCGCCGTCGCGCAGGTGACCGTAGCCGTTCTCGGTCGGCTGGTACCCGTCGTCGAGAATGCTTGCCGCGGAGTCGAAGTCGAGTAGCACGGGTTCGGCCTGGGGGCCGTGTTCGAGCGCGGTGGCGATGTGGCTGGCCAGCGGGTCCATCTCGGGGCGGAAGAACGATCCCCATTCGGTGTCGGCGTCACCAGCGCGGTAGCCGAGGTAGGTTCCGGCCATCAGACCCGGCCCATCCAAGGGTAGAACCGCCCGTCTGGGTCGTAGTCGGCGCGGATCCGGTCCAACCGGGCCATGTTCGCATCGGTGACGAACTTCGCAGGCCGGGCGCCGAGGTTCTCGTCGGCGAGTTGGATGCCACTGGCCAGCGGGGCCATGGCGGCCATGTTCGAGCGCGGCCAGTCGGCGTACATCTCGTCGTCGGCGGCGTCGCGCCAACCGCTGTAGAGCGCCAGATACGCCTCGTCCTCGAGGCTGTATGCCATGTCCTGCCGGGCCGGCGAGGGACCCCAGACCAGCCACAGGAAGTGCGACGGATGGGGCGGCATGGTGTCGATGATCCGGTGGATGCCGGGCAGCAGCTCCTCGGCCGAGGCCGAGGTCCACATGTTGTCGGCGGTGTAGCGATGGTCCTCGAGGTAGTTGCTCATCACCGCGGTGTACCAGTCCGGCAGTCCCATCGGCACATACGGCATGGCCACCAGCGCCTTGTCGACGATGGGACAGCGGTCCAGAATGGCGAACGCCGCCCGGGCCTCGTCCTCGGTGTCGGCGAACACCGGGGAGGCGAGCACGATGGCCGGGCGGTCGATACCGGCGTTGGGCACGGTCTTGGAGGCGACGATCTGGACCTCGACCCGCCGGTCGACGTCGGCGGTGATCTCGCGGGCCCAGGTGTAGATCTCGTCGGCGTACTCCATCGGGTAGGCATAGAAGCTGCTGGCCAGGATCGGCGACTTCGGATAGAGCTTGAGATGGAAGGCCGTCACCACGGCGAAGAAGCCCGGCCCCGAACCCCTTGCCGCCCAATACAAGTCGGGGTGGTGCTCGGCGTCGATGTACAGCTCGTCACCGTCCGCGGTGACCACGTCGAGGCCAATGACGCTCTCACACGCCGGTCCGTACACCCGGCTGTTCCAGCCGTACCCGCCCTGGAGCAGGTAGCCGCCGATGCGCACGCCCTTGCAGTGGCCGGCGGGGAAGAACAGCCCGAGCGCATCGAGCTCGGCCGCCAGGACGCTGCCGCCCTTGCCGGGTCCGACCACCGCGACCTTCTTGTCGGCGTCGACGGCGGTCTGCTCCAGGCGGCTCACGTCGAGCAGCACCGCGCCGTCGCGCAGATGGTTGGCCGCCCAGCTGTGGCCGCCGGACTTGATGCTGACCTTCTTGCCGTTGGCCTTGGCGTAGCGCACGGTGGCGACCACGTCCTCGGCGTCGACCGCCTGCACGATGACGTCCGGGTAGCGGTCCGGCACCCGCTGATTCCACACCGTCGCCCGACGTGCGGGTTCATACCCGTCATCGCCGCGGAAGAAGTGCCGCCCGTCGGGAAGTGCCGCCATCCCAACCTCCATGATTCGCATTGCGAACTATTATGATCCGCTATACGGAACAATAGTCCCACACCACCGCGAGGGGAAGGGGTCAGCCGATGGCGCCGCGCACCGCTGCCCGCGACGACGGCATCCAGGTGCTGCGGCGGGCCGCCGCCGCGCTCGACGAGATCGCCACCGCTCCGGGCCGGCTGCGGCTGGTCGATCTGCAGGATCGGCTCGGGCTGGCCAAGTCGACGGTGCGCCGGCTGCTGGTCGGCCTCGTCGAGATCGGTTTCGCCGCGGTCGACGACGACGGCCGGATCAGCCTCGGCGGGCGGCTGCTCGGGCTGGGCAGCGCGGATGCCGCCCAGATCGCGACCACCTTCCGGCCCACCCTGGAGCGGGTCGCCGAGCTGACCGGCGAGACCGTGGACCTGTCCATCCTGCGCGCCGGGCAGATGTGGTTCATCGACCAGATCGAGTCCGCGCATCGGCTCCGCGCGGTCTCGGCCGTCGGCGAACGCTTTCCGCTGCACGACACCGCCAACGGCAAGGCGGCGCTGGCATTGCTCGGCGCGGCCGAGGTGGACGATCTGCTGACCCACGTCGCGGCCGATCGGGCCGACATCTTGCGGGCCGAGCTGGCCGAAATTCGGGCCGGCCG
This sequence comes from Mycobacterium sp., assembly GCA_020438785.1. GTDB lineage: Bacteria > Actinomycetota > Actinomycetes > Mycobacteriales > Mycobacteriaceae > Mycobacterium. The sequence continues at coordinate 3,093 of JAGQTW010000347.1, forward strand.
CATCGCGTTCGACCGCGACGAGCACACCGCGGGGATCTCGGCCGCCGGGGTTGCGGGCCGGGCGGCCGGCGGCAACGTCGTCGCCATCTCGGTACCGGCTCCCACCGACCGTTTCGCGGCCAACGAGAAGCGCATCGTGGCCGCACTGCGCTCGGCGCTCGCCGCGCCGGCCTGGCTGGGCTGACCGGGGCTTGCCAGCGGTTGCGCGGTGGGACACAGTGGCTGACATGAGCCGTACCGCGTTGCGTATCTGCCCGATCTGCGAGGCCACCTGCGGGCTGGTCCTGACCATCGACGACGCCGGGCGGGTCGACTCCGCCCGCGGCGATCGCGATGACGTGTTCAGCCACGGCTTCATCTGTCCGAAGGGCGCGAGCTTCCCCGAACTCGACAACGACCCCGACCGGCTGGACGGGCCGCTGATCCGCCGTGACGGCGAGCTGGTTGCGGTCGGCTGGGACGAGGCGTTCGCCGCGGCCGCCGAAGGACTGCGGCGCGTCATCGGCGCCGCCGGGGGATCCTCGGTGGCGGTGTACCTCGGCAACCCCAACGCGCACAACATCGCCGGGGCGCTCTACGGCCCGGCGGTCATCAAATCGCTGGGCACCCGCCAGGTCTACTCGGCCAGCACACTGGACCAGATGCCCAAGCACGTCGCCTGCGGATACCTGTACGGCAACCCGGTGGCGTTCACGATCCCCGACCTGGATCGCACCGACTATCTGGTCATCATCGGCGGAAATCCGTTGGTGTCCAACGGAAGTCTGGCCACCGCCGCCGACTTCGGCGGCAAGCTCAAGGCGTTGCGCAAGCGCGGCGGCCGACTGGTGGTGATCGACCCGTCGCGCACCAGGACCGCCGAACTGGCCGACCGGCACATCGCGCCGCGGCCGGGTACCGACGCGGCGCTGCTGTTCGCGATCGTCCACGTGCTCTTCGACGAGGATCTCGTCGACCTCGGCCCGCTGGCCGACCACGTCACGGGCGTGGAGCGGGTCCGCGCGGCCGCCGCGGACTTCCCGCCGGATGCCGTCGCCGAGCATGTCGGTGTCGCCGCCGACGAGATCCGCACGCTGGCGCGGGAAATCGCGGGGGCCCCCAGCGCTGCCGTGTACGGCCGGATCGGCACCTCGACCGTCGAGTTCGGGACGCTGACCAGCTGGCTGGTCGATGTCGTCAACATCCTGACCGGCAATCTGGATCGGCCGGGTGGGGTGATGTTCGCCAGCCCGCCCATCGGCTCGGCCCCCCGCCCCGCCCGTCCGGGCCGCGGGTTCGCGACCGGCCGCTGGCGCAGCCGGGTCTCCGGTCACCCCGAGGCGCTGTCCGAGCTTCCTGCGGTGGCATTGGCCGAGGAGATCGAAACACCCGGCGACGGCCAGGTTCGCGCGGTCGTCACGATCGCCGGGAACCCGGTGTTGTCGGCGCCGGACGGGCCCCGGCTCGCCGATGCCCTCGACCGCGTCGAGTTCATGCTGTCGGTGGATCCCTACCTCAACGAGACGACGCGGCACGCCGATGTGATCCTGCCGCCGCCGCCACCCTCGCGCGCCGCGCATTTCGACGTCGCACTCAGCGGTGCGGTGGTGCGCAACAACGCCCGCTACTCGCCACCGGCGCTGCCGCTGGCCGACGGCCGTCCCGACGAGTGCGAGATCCTGGCCCGGCTGGCGCTGATCGTGCTCGGGATGGGGCCCGACGCCGACCCGAAGCTGGTCGACGACCAGGTGATCGCGACGACGCTGGGCAAGGAGGTCGGCGACCCCGACTCACCGGTGGCCGGCCGCGACGTCGCTGAGCTCACCGCGATGCTGCCCGACGGCCCGGGTTACGAACGGCGCCTGGACATGATGCTGCGGTTGGGACCGTTCGGGGACGGGTTCGGCGCCGACCCTAACGGCCTGACGCTGCAGCGGCTCAAGAACACACCGCACGGGGTCGACCTGGGGGCGCTGCAGCCCAGGATTCCGGAGGTGCTTCGAACTCCCTCGGGCACAGTCGAATTGGCGCCCGATGTCATCCTCGACGACGTTGGAAGGCTGCATGCCTCGCTCGGTGCCGAGTCCGGCTTCCTGCTGATCGGACGACGTCACCTGCGCTCGAACAACAGCTGGATGCACAACCTGGAGGCGCTGTCCGGCGGCACCAACCGCTGCACGCTGCAGATCCATCCCGACGACGCCGCCCGGTTGGGCGTGGAGGACGTCGCGCTGGTCACCGGGCCCGGCGGCAAGCTCGAGGTACCGGTGGAGATCACCGAGGCGATCCGGCCCGGGGTGGTGTCTCTGCCGCACGGCTGGGGCCACACCGAGTCGGGCACCCGGATGCGTGTCGCCGCACAGCATCCCGGCGTCAACGTCAACAGTCTCAACGACGGGACGCTGCTCGATCCGCTGTCGGGTACCGCGGTGCTCAACGCGATACCGGTCCAGGTGGCCCCAGTCGGTTAGGCGAGTCGGTTAGGCCGGGGCGCCCTTGGGCACCGCGTCACCGCCGGCGCGCCGTGAGGCGAGGTAGAGCGCCCACACGACGATCGGCAACACGATGTCGCTGAGCAGTGGGAGGCCGACGTTGTAGGGCCTGGTGTTGTGCTCGACGAGCCAGAAGTAGATGTGCCCGCCGGCATCGCCGAGGTACTGCACCGTCAGGACGACGATCGTCGCCAGCCAGAAGTGCCCCCGGAACCAGTAGGCCATGATGCCGACGACACCGATGGACAGGTCGCCCATCGCGTTCTCCCACTGGAATCCACCGTTGCCCCGGGTGTAGCCGATCAACTCGGCCGTCTGCGGCCCGTCGAAGATGTGGAAGCCCGCGGCCACCACCGATGCCACGCCGACCACCCACACCATCCACCACACCAGGTGCACGTCAACCGCCTGCCGGTCCCGGTGCCGGCGACTGACGACGAAGCCGCCGATCAGAGCGATGACGACCGCGATGACCGTGCTCACAGAGCAGTCCTCCCTACTTCACCACTGCGATCGCGAATCCGTCCCAGCCCTTGATCCCGACGGTCTGGATGGCCGCGGTGTCCAGGCGGGGGTGCTTGCCCATCATCTCCAGCGTCGCCCGCACCGCCCGCCCCTGATGGTCGTCGGCGGCCGGGTCAAGGATTCGCCCGCTGCGCACCACGTTGTCGACGACGATGACCGTGCCCGGCCGGCCGAGTTCGATGGCCCGCTGCGCATAGGCGATATTGTTCTCCTTGTCGGCGTCGATGAAGACGAGATCGAAGTCGCCGGTGAGGCCGGGCAGGGTGTCCAGCGCAGCGCCCACGACGATCTCCACCCGGTCGGCGACGCCGGCGCGGCGCAGGTTGGCGGCGGCGATCTCGGCGTGGCGCGGCTCGTACTCCAGGGTGACGACGCTGCCCTCGGCTCCCACACCACGGGCCAGGCAGATCGTGCTGTACCCGCCCAGGGTGCCGATCTCGAGCACCCGTCGCGCCCCGCTGATCCGGGTCAGCAGGTACAGCAGCCGCGCGCTCTGCGGGGAGACCTCGATGGGCGGCAGCCCGGCGGCGGCCGAGTCTGCGAGCGCGGCATCGAGGCCGGGATCAGCGCCCAGCAGCAGGCGGTCCAACAGCGCGTCGGCGGCCTGCCAGTCGTCCGGACCGATCATGTCGCTCACCACACCACCGTAACCAGCCACACCCGGCTCATCGCACACCCTCTTTGGTGTAGACGACGCGCAGCACGTGGCCGACCTCGGGGCCCATCACCAGAGCCGCCAGTTCGCAGAACGTCGCAACGAACCCCGATCCGTGCGCGGCGCCCCCGGTGTCGTCGAGGTGATGGGCGATCTCGTGCAGCAACACCAGCTCTCGCATCGCCCAGTCCGCGGTGTTGCGATCCGGAACAGCGATAACACCTGTGCCGGAACGTTTTTCGTAGTGTGCGCCTGCCGCGGCGCGGCGGGGACGCACCTGCAGCGCACCGGCCGGCGTCCACCGGTCCGCGACAGCGGGTAGCGCGAGGACGTCGTCGACGTAGCGCTGCACCGACTGGATCGATCCGAACCGGGCCTCCGGGGGGAGGGTCAATTGCGCCCCGAAGAAGTCGATGGCGCGCGAACTGTGTTGGGCGGCACGGTCGAACAACGTGCGGACGAACTCCTCGGCGGCGTACACCCGGGAGCGCTGGGTGTCCCGAACCGTCACCTCGAGAGCCGGTTGCGCGACTTCGGCAGCTCGGGGCTGGCGCCCAGTCGGGCCTGCCGGCCGGCCCGGTCACCGGCGCGGCGCGCGGCTGAGGAGTAGCCGGACGACGCCCGGGCCGCCTGCCAGGTGCCGCGCGCCTCGGAGCTCCTGCGGTAATGGTCACGCAGCTCGACTTCCTTGTTGCGCAACGCAAGTGCGGTTCCCGGTGCGGTGCGCCGGTCCCTGGTGGCCTCCTGCTTCGCCTCCTCGCGGGCCTGGGCGAGCCGATGCCCGACGCGCGCCCCGAAGGCCAGCTGGAAGTTGAGCCGCGCGGTGATGGTCGGGGTGGGCCGGTGCGCGCCGGTCGCCAGGTAGGCGTCGCACGACCGCACCATCTGGACCACCAGGCTGGCGTAGAGGGCGTGGCTGGCGTCGATGTCCTCGGGAAAGCCGTAGGCGTAGACGAACGTGGAGTTGGAGGCCACATCGCAGCGCACGTCGTTGGCGGCGGCGATGCCGGCGAACAGTTGCACGTAGGTGCGCAGGCCCCGGGAACCGGGCTCGCCGATGGTGATGGTGCGCTGGGTCGGCGCCTGGGCCGCGCTGCGGCTGGCCGAATGCGCCCGGGCCACCGCGAGGTCGATCGAGGTCGCCGTGGCCAGCCGCTGGGCGGCCGCCATGAACGCCTCCGCCTCGTGGGTGTTGTCGGTGCCTTCGGCCTGGCGGAGCAGGGCCGCGATCCGCGCCAGCATCTTGTCGTCTGCCATGGCTGCCACGCTAAGGGAGGAGGGCGACTTTCCCGTGCGCGTGCCCGGTCTGCAGATAGCGATGGGCCTCCGCCGCGTCGTCGAGCGGGAAGGTCCGGTCGATGGTGATCTCGACCCGGCCGTCGCGGGCGAGCGCCAGCAGCTCCGGGCGGGCGGCGTCGCGGATCTGCTGGCCGCCGTCCGCGCCGGTCAGCGCGGCGATTCCGAGTTCGGCGGCACGTCCGAAGCCGGCGATCGTCGCGATCCGGGATCGGTCGGCCACCAGTTCGACGGAGGTGTCCAGCGCCTCGTCGGTGCCGACCAGGTCCAGCGCGGCGTCCACCGGCCCGATCGCCCGGACCCGGTCGGCCAGTCCGGCACCGTAGGCGACCGGGGTGGCCCCGTATTTCCGCAGCTGATCGTGCCGGGCGGGACTGGCGGTGCCGATCACCGTGGCTCCGCGGGCGACGGCCAGTTGCACGGCGAGCAGCCCGACACCGCCGGCCGCGCCGTGGATCAGGACGGTGTCCGCTGTCCCCACACCGGTATTCGTCAACAGGTGCCAGGCGGTGCCGCCGACGAGCAGCAGGCCGGCGGCCTGTTCGAAGGACAGCGAGCCGGGCTTGTGGCCGACGTCCTCGGCGTCGACGAGCACCCGCTCGGCGTAGCCGCCGCGCACACCCGTGGCCACCACCTCGTCGCCAACCGCCAGCGCCCCGGTGAAGCCGGCGGCTCCGGGACCCGCGGCCGCCACCACGCCGGAGACCTCCAGGCCGATCGGCATGGGCAGGGCGGCGGGATCGCGCCCCATCTCGCCGCTGTAGAGCTTGTAGTCGATCGGATTGGCGCCCGCCGCGCGGACATCGATGAGTACCTGATCGGTGCCCGGCGCGGGCAGGTCGACCTGTTGAACGGCAAGCACTTCCGGGCCGCCGTAACCGGCGGCAACCACCATCTTGGTCACGACCACAACACTAGTGCGCTACTTGCCCAGGAACTCGTCCAGCGCTTTGGTCAGCTGCGGTGACAGCGGATCGTTCTTGGCGTAGTTGGCGACGTTGTCGGACGGGTCGTCGCGCAGCACGTGGTTGACCCCCTTGAGCGCCACGTACTGCAGCGCCGTGTGCGCCAGCGCGTCGGCCAGCGGCCGCATACCGGCGCAGCTAGCCTGGGCGTCGGAGTCCGAGCACGTCAACAACACGGGGGTGCCGGCCGGGATGCGGGCCGCCAGATCCAGCGGGTCGATCGCGTCGGCCTCGACGACGGCCTTGACGTTGCCGGGATTGAGGATTGCGGACAGCCCCTCGGGCAGCTTGGCGGGCGCGGTGCCACTGGTGCGCGCCTGGGTAACCGCGGCCGTCCATGCGGCGACCACCTGGTCGGCCTGCTGCTGGTTCTTCTGCCCCGCCTTGACCGCCGCGGCGACATCGGCCTTGACCCGGCCGGTGATCAGATCGAGGTAGCGGCCGGCCAGCGGCTGCAGCAGTCCGAGGGAGTGAATTCTCGGCGCACCCGAAGCGGTGTCGTCGGCGAGCGACATCGCATGAATGGTGCCCTCCCCCAGCCCGTAGACCGAGATCCGGTTCTTGTCGGTGCCGGGCTGGTCGGCAAGGAACCGCACCGCCGCCTTCGCGCCGCCGGTGTAGACGGCGCTCCCGACATCGGCGGGGTTGGCCGCGTAGGGCCCCAGACCGGTGGTTCCGGTACCCACCTTGTCGTAGCGCAGGCTGGCCA
>JAGQTW010000348.1 GCA_020438785.1 Mycobacterium sp.
CGAACAGAACTGAGGACACATGCCCAAGGCCAAGACCCACAGCGGGGCCAGCAAGCGCTTCCGCCGTACCGGCACCGGGAAGATCGTGCGGCAGAAGGCGAACCGTCGCCACCTGCTCGAGCACAAGGCGTCCAAGCGCACCCGCCGCCTCGACGGCCGCACCACCGTGTCGGCCAATGACACCAAGCGTGTCAACGCGATGTTGAACGGCTGAGCGCCGCACCCTTCCAGCTTTTTTGACCGACCGAGAATAGGAAAACCCCATGGCACGCGTGAAGCGGGCAGTCAACGCCCAGAAGAAGCGCCGCACCATCCTGAAGGCTTCCAAGGGCTACCGCGGCCAGCGGTCCCGGCTCTACCGCAAAGCCAAAGAGCAACAACTGCATTCGTTGACCTACGCCTACCGGGATCGCCGGGCGCGCAAGGGTGAATTCCGCAAGCTGTGGATCTCCCGGATCAACGCTGCGGCCCGCGCCAACGGCGTCACCTACAACCGCCTGATCCAGGGCCTCAAGGCCGCCGGTGTGGAGGTCGACCGCAAGAACCTCGCCGAGATCGCCGTCAGCGACGCGGCCGCGTTCACCGCGCTGGTCGAGGTGGCCAAGGCCGCCCTGCCGGAGGACGTCAACGCTCCCTCCGGTGAAGCCGCCTGAGCCGGCGACATCCGGTTCCGGTGAAGCCGCCTGACATCTCCCTGACAGCGGCACTCACTGAACGATCCGCCCGGGTGGTGGCTGCGGTGAAACTGCAGCGCCACGCCGGGCGGCGTCGTTCCGGGCGCTTCCTGGCCGAAGGGCCGAACCTGGTCGCGGCGGCCGCCGAGCGCGGCCTGGTCGATGAGGTCTTCGTCACCGATGAGGCCGCCCGGCGACACGGTTCGCTGATCGCCGGTCTGCCGGTCTATCCGGTGACCGAACGCGCCGCCAAGACGCTGTCGGAGACCGTGACCCCCTCCGGTCTGGTCGCCGTGTGCCGGCTACCGGCCACCGGTCTCGACGAGGTGCTGGCCGGGCAGCCCGGCCTGGTCGTGGTCGCCGTCGATCTCTCCGAACCCGGCAACGCCGGCACCCTCATCAGGCTCTCCGACGCGATGGGGGCGGCCGCGGTGGTCTTCGCCGGGCACAGCGTCGATCCCTACAACGGCAAATGCCTGCGGTCCTCGGCCGGCAGCATCTTCGCCCTGCCGGTGATCGTGGAACCGGATACGGCGGTGGTGGCCGCCCGGCTGCGCTCGAGCGGGCTGCAGGTTCTCGCGACGACGCTCGACGGCGAACTGAGCCTCGATGACACCGAGACGCTGTTGAGCGCGTCGACGGCGTGGCTATTCGGCGGGGAAGCGCACGGATTGTCCACGGAGGTGGCCGCCCTGGCCGACCATCGGGTCCGCATCCCGATGTCCGGCGGTGCCGAGAGCCTGAATGTGGCTGCGGCAGCGGCGATCTGCCTCTACCAGAGCGCCCGAGCCCGGCGGGGCGCCGGCCCGCCCGGGGCGAACAAATAGTGGGTCTGCCCGGCTTCGAGCGACTCTTTCCGGCTGTGTCGACGCCGTCGCCGCAATAGTCGCTCAGAGCCGGGCAACTCGCATACCACCCAACTCCGGCTAGGCGGCGGAACGGCCCCGGGCGGGCCGCAGTCCGGCGAGTGAGAACGTCGTGTGAACCAGGGACCCCGCGCGCGCGACGAGGCCCTTGTGGCGGGGCACGTAGTGCATCGGCAGTCCGCGACGGTCTCTGGGCGGCGCCATGAACGCGGGGGCCTCGACCAGAGGTGCATCGGCTGGGATCCGTCCGGCGGCGCGCCGGTAGGCCGACAGCGCCCGCGGATGCAGGCGGATCTCGTCGGGAACCGCCCAGAACGCCACCTCCACCGCCTTGCCGAACAGTCGCAGCAGCACCTCGTCGCCCGGCGTCCAACGCATCCCGGCCTTCTCCCGCACCACGGGGTCGAACAACCCGGCCGCAATCCAGCGTTGGCCCGCCACCATCGGCTTGAACAGCTGATCCCACATCGGCGTGGGCATCATCACGAATTTCGGCTTGGGGATGCGGATGTCGAAGATGTCCAGGGTGGCGCGGTTGATCTCGAGGTCCTCGCGGCACACCCGGTCCCAGTACTCGCAGAACGCTTCCCACGTCTGGGGCACCGGCCGCATGCTCATGCCGTACATCCGGTACCACTGCACGTGCTCCTCGAACAGTTGCCGCTTCTCTGCCTCGGTCAGCCCGCCGCAGAAGTATTCGGCCACCTTCAGGATGAGCATGAAGAACGTGGCATGCGCCCAGTAGAAGGTCTCCGGATCCAGTGCGTGATACCGCCGGCCCGCCGCGTCGACGCCCTTGATCGAGGTGTGGAAGCCCTTGATCTGTTCACCGGTCTGCCTGGCGCGCTCGCCGTCGTAAACCACGCCCATGATCGGGTAGACCGACCGCGCCACCCGTTGCAGCGGCTCGCGCAGCAGGATCGAGTGGTCCTCCACGCCGGCGCCGAGTTGCGGATACATGTTCTGCAGGGACCCGATCCACACCCCGAGCATGCCGGTGCGCAGGTCCCCGAAGTATTTCCAGGTGAGCGAATCCGGTCCGAGCGGGACCGGCTGGGCGGATTTCGCGGTCTTCGTCGACCCCATGATCACCTCGGCTCATTGCGGTGCTGAATCCGCACGATAGTGGTGACAACAGGCGTTGTCTATGGCGGCGATGAAGCTGTGACCACAGCTTGGGCCCAATGAGACATTCCCTCCTCGGATGCGCCGTGCACCGTTGCTGCGGAGGTGCCACAGGCCCACCCGATCGGTGAGTTTGGCCACACCCGGCGTTCGGTCGGGGCCGGCCGAGGATCCCCGCGGCCGCCGGAGTCGACGCCGGTCGGCGCCGCTCCGTTCGAGCCGCTCAACTTTCTTGCACGTCGTTGACGAGGGTATTTGTCTCGGCGGGCGGCGCGGTCGCCGGGATCCGGCCGCCGGCCTCCCCGCCGTGCGCGGTGCCGGATCCCAACGAGTCGGTGCGCCGCCGGCCGCGGATCGCAAGAAGTTTGCCGGCCGGCAACGGGTCGCAGGTTCGGGATTCCGCGGGGGACAAGGCATAGTGGTAGGGCAATGGTTTCTGCTGTGTTGTCGCGGCTGGGTCGCGTCAGGGTCACGCTGGGCTACTCCGCGCTGTTGGTCGCGGTCGCCACGGCGCTCGTCATGCTGGGCCCGCACGTCCGGGACCAGGTGATCCGGCACATGAGCACCAACCTGCGCAATCTCGGTGACGGCCGGATCGGCACGCTCATCGGCAGTGCCTTCGTCAACGAGGCGGGCCCGATCTACGTCTGGCTCCCGGGCCTGGTCGCGTTGCTGGCCCTCGGCGAACTGCTGTGGCACGGCCGTCGCCTGGTGGTGGCCTTCGTGGTCGGCCACATCGGGGCAACGCTGTTGGTCGCCGCCGGTCTGGCGGTCTCGGTCGCCGTCGGGCTGCTCTCGATGTCCATCATCGACGTGACCGACGTCGGAATGAGCTATGGCGCCGTGGCCGTACTGGGCACCCTCACGGCGGCGATTCCCGTGCGCTGGCGGGCAGCCTGGACCGGCTGGTGGCTGGCGGTGGCGGTCGGCTCGGCAGCGGCCAGCGCAGGTGACTTCACCAACATCGGGCACGGCATCGCGCTAGTGCTTGGCATGCTGGTGGGCACCCGCTTCGGCCACCCCGCGCACTGGACGAGGGCCCGCTACGCCCTGCTGGCGGTGGCCGCCTCGTTCGGCTACATGATCATGGCCTACACCGAACTGTCCCTAGTGGTGACCGCGACGCTCGGGGTGATCGGTGCGTTCGGCGCCCACTACGTCGCCCGCTGGCGGCGGGTGCGCGACGGCCTTCAGGTCGCCGAAGTGCACCGGCCGCAGCCGGCCGGCTGACGACGGGTCAGCGGAACTCGTCGGCGCTGGCCTCGATCCAGTCCGAGCACCAGGACTCCGGCGGCGGGTCGTCGAGCAGTTCACCCGGCATCAGCCACTCGTAGAGCTCGGCGTAGGTGCGGGTGCGCTGGCCCTCGATCCGGCGGTTGAGCATCGACGGCTGCAACTCGTGAAATCCGTTCAGGCCCATCGAGGCCACGATCTGGGCGGCGCTGGCGATGGTGCCGCGCTGGTAGTTGTAGACCCGCTCGATCTTGTCCGGCACGTACAGGGCGCGCGCCAGCCCCCGGTTCTGGGTGGCGACACCGGTCGGGCATCGGTTGGTGTGGCACTTCATCGCCTGGATGCAGCCGACGGCGAACATCATCGCCCGCGCGGCGAGGGTGAAGTCCGCGCCCTGACAGATCCGGCTGACGATGTCGACGCCGGTGGCCACCTTGCCCGACGCACCGATTCTGATGTGGCGGCGCAGGCCGACGCCGACAAGGCAGTTGTGCACCAGCATCAGGCCCTCGGTGAGGGGCATGCCGACGTGATCCTCGAACTCCAGCGGGGCGGCCCCGGTGCCGCCCTCGGCGCCGTCGACGATCACGAAGTCCGGCGTGATCCCGGTCTCCAGCATGGCCTTGCAGATTGACAGGAACTCGGTACGGGCGCCGACGCACAGCTTGAACCCGACCGGCTTGCCGCCGGACAGGCTGCGCAGCGTGGCGATGAAGTGCATGAGTTCCAGCGGGGTGTGGAACGCGGTGTGCGCCGGCGGCGACACGACCGTCTCGCCTACCGGAACACCGCGGGTGGCGGCGATCTCGGCGCTGACCTTGGGGCCCGGCAGCACGCCGCCGAGGCCGGGCTTGGCGCCCTGGGACAGCTTGATCGAAATGGCCTTGACCGAGGGCAGCGCGGCCTTCTCCTCGAACTTGGCGGCGTCGAAGTGGCCGTCGGCGGTCCGGCACCCGAAGTAGCCCGAGCCGATCTCCCAGATCAGGTCGCCGCCGTGCTTGAGGTGATAGGGGCTGATCGCGCCCTCGCCGGTGTCGTGGGCGAATCCGCCCCGGGCGGCGCCGCCGTTGAGCGCTTCGATCGCGTTGGCCGACAGGGCGCCGAAGCTCATGGCCGAGACGTTCAGCAGGGCGATGTCGTAGGGCTGCAGGCAGTCCGGTCCGCCCAGGCGCACCGTGGGGGTCAGGTCGGTGGCCGGATGGGCCCGCAGCGAGTGCCGGAGGAACTCGTAACCGAGGGCGTTGACGTCGCGTTCGGTACCGAACGGCCCCTCGCCCTTCAAGCCCTTGGACCGCTCGTAGACCATGTCGCGGGTGTCCCGGTCGTAGGGCGCGGCCTCGGTGTTCGACTCGATGAAGTACTGCCGGATCTCCGGCCGGATCAGCTCGGCCAGGAAGCGGGCGTGCCCGATGATCGGGTAGGCCCGCAGGATGGTGTGGCTGGTCTGTACCAGATCGACGGTGCCGACCACGGCGATCGCGGCGACGAACACCGCGAGGACCCACCACGCCCCGTGCATGACGACGGCGAGGACGCCGCAACCGACGGCCGCCAGCCACACCAGCGAAACGATCAGAACTCTTGCCATGTGCCATCCCCGACATCACGTCCAGCGCGGTCAAATGCCCGCGAGGCGTCATTCTGGCATCACCTATGATCGGCACTTGCGTCACACCGGTGTCGCGATCAATCCCAGCCAGCGAAGGAGAGTCGCGCCGCGTGGGTGACCAACCCCTGGATCTGCTGTCACAGGAGTCGCTGAGCAACGCGGTCAGCGCTGCCCAGCGGGCATTCGCCCTGGCCGCCGACCTCGACGCGCTCGCCGTCGCCAAGACCGAACACCTCGGCGACCGCTCGCCGCTGGCTCTGGCCCGCCAGACGCTGGCCACCCTGCCGAAGGCGGACCGCGCCGATGCCGGCAAGCGGGTCAATGTTGCCCGCACCGAGGCGCAGGGCAGTTTCGACGAGCGCGTGGCGGTGTTACGTGCCGAGCGCGACGCCGCGGTCCTGGTCGCCGAGTCGATCGACGTCACCTTGCCCTCCACCCGACAGCCGATCGGCGCCCGCCACCCGATCACCATCCTGGCCGAGC
>JAGQTW010000349.1 GCA_020438785.1 Mycobacterium sp.
GCTGCGCTGCCCGCGAATACCCGTGAGCGGGGCACCGCAACGATGTCGGCTCCCGCCGCGCCCGCGGCGTCCATGACCCGGCTGACCCGGGGGCGTGACCACCAGGACGGTACGACGACCGTGAGCCGCACCGGCAGCGGTTGCAGCACCGACCCGATGACCCTGCGCCACAGGCCCGACGTGTCCACCGGCCGCTCCTCGAGCAGCACCACCGGGTCGTCGATGCCCGCCAGCGCCGCCGCTGTCATCCCCGCGTCGGCTTCGGCCGGTGAGGGCGCGATCCTGCGCACCGCCGCGGGCCCGATCTCGACCACCGCGGCGGCTAGGACGGGCACCAGCCGACCTGAACACGTTGCGAGCCGTCCCTGGTGACCAGCAGGCCGCGACCCGCGCGATGGGCTGCGGCGCGGTGGTTTCCGACCAGGGCGCCCTCCTCGGGACTTCCGCTCATCAGCAATCCCATGCATCCGCTGTCGCGCAGCTGCGCCAGCATGGGATCGAACATGGCCCGCGCGGTGCCCGCGCACCGCCGGGCCAGCACGACATGCAGTCCGATGTCGGTTGCGTGGGGCAGCAACCGCTGCAACCCGGCCATGGCGTCCGGGGATGCGGCGGTCACCAGGTCGTAGTCGTCGACGATGAGGTAGACCTGCGGGCCTGCCCACCAGGATCGGCTGCGCAGCTGATCGGCGGTGGTCTCCGCGGTGGGTAATCGGTTCTCCAACAACGTAACCAGGCCACCGAGCTGCGCAGCCAGGCTCGCGGTGGAGAACGCGTAGCCGGCCGGCGCCGCACCGTGCACCGCGTCGAGCAGGGTGCGCCGCAGATCGACGAGGTACAGGCGCGCCGGCTGCGCGGGGGCGATGCGCATGACTTCCCGGCACAGGGTGCGCAGTGTGGCGGTCTTCCCGCACCCGCCGTCCCCGAAGATCAGCAGATGGGTGTGTTGGGTGAAGTCGAGGGCCACCGGTGCGAGCTCGCTCTCACCGATCCCGAGGATCAGCTCCGCCGCGTCGCCACCGGCTTGAAGCAGCACCGCGTCGTGATCGATGGTGTCGGGGAGGAGTCGTACGGGTGGGGCGGTCCAGGTTCGGTCGGCCGTCACGAGACCGGGATGCGATCGTGCGACGACGAAGTGGTGCCCGTCGCCGGTGATCCCGCTGCCCGGCCTGTCGGCCGGTACCAGGGCCGCCTGCTTGCGGTCCATCTCGGAGTCGAGCGGATCGCCCAGGCGCAGTTCGATGCGGGTGCCGAACTGGTCCCTCAGGCCGGGTCGGATGTCGGCCCAGCGCCCGGCGGTGATGAGCAGGTGAACGCCGTGGGACAAACCCTGGGCGGCTATGGCGGTGATGGCCGGCTCCAGCTCGGCGAAGTCCTCGCGGACGACCGCCCAGCCGTCGATGACGAGGAAGACGTCACCGTAGCCGTCGTCACGGGTGAGGCGCTCCCGGGCGCGCAGAACCGAGGTGACATGACCGACGATGCGGTGAACGAGGTCGCGGTCGTGGCGGCCGGCTACCGACCCGACGTGCGGCAGCCCGCCGAGGGTGTGCAGCGCGCCACCCCCGAAGTCCAGGCAGTACCACTGGATTCGGCGCGGATCGTGGCGCGATGCCAGGGCCGTGACGATGGTGCAGACGGTGCCCGACTTCCCGGCCTGCGGTGCGCCGACCACCGCGGCGTTGCCGGCCGGCCCACCGACGTCGATGATCAGCGGCCGGCGGCGCTGTTCGAACGGCAGGTCGACCAGCCCGATGGTTGCCGTGAGCTCGGCTGCCGAAATATGTTCGAGCTGTCCGAGTTCCGGTGATGCGGTCAGCGGCGGCAGCCAGATGGCGTGTGCGCGCGAGCCCCGGCCGCGGAGCCGATCGACCACCGTGTCGAGCAGCGTCGGCGACGGCGTCGCACCACCGGCCGGCGCCACCGGTGCGGCCGGGTGGGAGGTGAACCGGCTGACGGGCTGCCGAACCGATTCGCACCGACTCGCCGCCGGTATCGGATTCGGTGCGCCGACGTAGATGCTCTGGAAGCGGGTCAGGGTGCCCTCGCTGCTACGCAGCAGTGCCGCCCCCGGGTTGCCGGTGAGTTCGGCCGCGTCGCCGACTCCGAGCACCGCCCGTGACTCCGCGGTGGTCAGGGTCTTGAGGCAGATGCGGTAGGACAGGTGCGAGTCGAGTCCGCGGATCCGGCCCTCGTCGAGTCGTTGACTGGCCAGCAACAGATGCACTCCCAGGGAGCGGCCGAGCCGTCCGATGGCACCGAACAGCTCCACGAAGTCCGGATGGTGCTGCAGCAGCTCGGTGAACTCGTCGATCACCACGAACAGCGCGGGCAGGGCGGGCAGGGTCGGGTCGGTGCGGCGTCGCTGCCGGTAGGCGCCCACGCTCGGCGACCCGGCGCGGCGCAAGAGATTCTGACGCCGGTGGAGTTCACCGCCCAAGGCGTCCTTCATCCGGGCCACCAGGTGCGACTCGTCGGACAGGTTGGTGATGATCGCGGCGACATGGTGCAGGGGGTCCAGACCCAGAAACGTTGCGCCGCCCTTGAAGTCGATCAGTACCAGGTTGAGTTCCTCCGGCGGGTGGCGCGCCGCCATCCCGAGCACGACAGTCCGCAACAGCTCCGACTTTCCGGAGCCGGTGGCGCCGACACACAGTCCGTGCGGTCCCAGTCCGCCATCGGCCGCCTCCTTGATGTCGAGTTCGACGAGCCTGCCCTGGGTGTCGGTCCCGATCGGCACCCGGAGCCGGTCCCGGTCACGGTGCGGCGGCCACACACCGGTGCCATCCGGGTCGGCGATGCCCAACTCGGCGCACCATCGCTGCGCCGGATCCGAGGCCGCACGCCGACCCGGCTGCCGCTGTCGGGCCAATCGGCGCGCACAGATGACGGCGTCGGCCAATGCCAGCCGGTCGGCCGTGCCGATCGACTCCTCACCGGATTCGGTCCGCACGGTGAGCCGATCACCGTCGACTCGCAGCCGCAGCGCCCCTGCGGGCGCGCGGTCGTGTCCAACCGTCAGCAGCGTCACCCCCGCGACCCCGGCTTCGATGACGGAACCCCCGGGTTCCGCGCCATCGACGATGACGACGAGATGCGGGTGCACCGGAGCCGCACCGGGATCGAACGGGCCACGCCCCAGCACCTCACCAAGGGCACGCTCGGCCTGCGCGAAGGTGTCATAGACCATCGCGGCGCCCAGCGGGTGCTCGTTGTGCGGCAACCACTTCAGCCAGTCCCACTGCCGGCGGCCGGCACCGTCGACCACCGCGACGATTCGCACATCGCCCGGGCCGTGCAGCACCGCCGCCTGGCAGACCGCTGCGCGCAACAGGTCCCGTCCCGTGTCCGGGTCACCGGTCACCGCGACGGCGGGCACGCCGCGCAGGGCCAGAGCCACCGGCGCCCCGTCGATCGTGGTGTGCGCCGCGGTGAAGCGGCGCAGCGCCGCCACGCTCACCGGATCGAGGCGGTGGGCCGGCGGCGTGGGCGGTAGCGTGATCCGCCGGCCCAACCGCTGCGCGCCCACCCCGACCCGAACATGGCCGAAGTCGGAGTCGTCGGGTGCGCGTTCGAACAGCCTTGGCCCGTCGGCCACGGTCCACAGAGCCGACGGTTCGGGGTGCACCCAGACCAACGAATCATGCTGCCGCGCAGCGGTATCCGTGAGCTGGTCGGCAAGTGCGCCGAGATGGTCCAGGTACCGGCGACGGTGGTCGTCGAGTTCGGCCGCGCCGCGCCGCACCGCACTTTGCGCCAGCATGCCGACCGCGGACACCAGCATCATCGCGGGAAACATCAGGGTTGTCGGCGCGTGCGACACCGAACCGGACGACCAGGCCAGGGCGCCCACGCCGAGCATCACGACGACCGCGAGCATCGGCAGCACCGTCAGCAGGCCGCCGCGCGCCTGCGGCAGCGGCGGTGGCGCCGCCACGTTGACCTCGTCGCACGGAAACCATGGAGGTGCCGGCCGGGGATCACCGGGGAGGACCATGGCCGGACCGTAGGCGGGCTCGAGAACCGTCGGCAATTCACCTGTGGACAGCGGAGTTCGCCACCGCCGGCGGCTGATTAGCGTCTGCACACATGATGGCCATCGCCGACCGGGTCCGCGTCTCGATCCGCACCGCCGACCGGGACGTCGATCTCGCGGTGGCGGCGCATCTACCGCTGCGCGACCTGTTGCCCGGGGTGCTCGACGCGGTCGCCACCGAGACCGGTTCGGATGTCACCGGCCGTGCGGTGTGTCTGAGCCATCCGCTCGCCGGGCCACTCGACGCGGCGAGATCGCTGGCTCAGGCGGGTGTACGCGATGGAGATCTTCTGGTCCTCACCGATGCCCGCCCACCGCGGGTACAGCCGACGTTCGACCCGTGCGCCGCCGTTGGCGCCGCGGTTCGCTCCGCCGACGATCCCACGGGCCTCTCGACGGCGACCCTTGCGACGGCCCTCATCGGCTGGGCGGCGGTGCTGGCCGCTTCGATGTTGGGCTGGCCGGCGCTGGCGCCCGACGCGCCCCGCCACGTCGTCCCGACTTTCGGTGCCGGTCTCGCGGCTCTGTTGGGGGCGTGGGTGTTTCAGCGCCGGGCCGCCGCCCACGGGATCACAATCGGCTTGGCCGTCGGTGCGTGCGGTTTCGCGGCGCTGGCCGGATGGCTGGCCGTTCCCGGCGGCCCGGCATCGGCCAACGCCACGTTGGCGCTGTCGGCGTGCGCGGTCGTCGCATTGGCGGCGTCACGCGTCTGCGGGCTTGCCGCAACGATGCATGCGGTGTGCGTGGCGTCAGCGTCGGCGGCGGTACCGACGCTCGGTGCGGTGCTGCAGTGGTGGCCCGCCGCGGTGATCGGGCCGGTCCTGGTCGCCGGGTGGCTGGCCGCGTTGTCGGCGGCGCCGCGGCTGGTCGCCCGGGCGTTGTCGGCCCCGGATCCCATGGACGGCGCCCTGACTGCCCGGACGCTGACCGCACACCGGCGACTCACCGCCGCGGTGGTGACGGCGGCGGGCGGGACAGCGCTGGGTTGTCTGGTCACCGCCGTGGCCACGCCGCCATCAGCCGCCTCGACCGCGATGCTCGCCGCGGCCGCGGCCATCCTGTTGCTGCGCATGCGCGTCCATGCGGAGCGGCGGCGGGCGGCCGCACTCGCGATCGGTGCGGCACTGGTGTCGGCCGCACTGCTCGGCACGCTGCTCGTCGGCTCGCCTGACCTGCTGCCCTGGCTGTGCGGAGTGCCGGCCGCGGCTTTCGTGGTGGGAATCCGGCTGGCCGCTCACAAGACCTGGTGTGCGGGCCGGTGTGTGCGCAGGATCGCATCGGCCGCGGAGTTCGCCGCGGCGGCGGCCATCGCGCCGCTGGGGTGTTGGGCGGCCGGCCTGTTCGGCGCGGTGCGTGAACTGAGCTTCCCGTGATGCTCCCGGGGGCGAGAACGGTCGCGGTCATCGTCCTGGCATTCGTGGCGGCGGCCCAGTGTGCGCCGCCCGCGTTCGCGGTGGCTCCCCCGCCGGTCGACGACCGCATGCTGCCCGCACCGGCACGCCCGGCACCACCCACGGCGACCATCCAGCAGGAGCCCTGCACGACACCGTTGGACGCAGGCGCCGGCAACCCGGTGCAGCATCGTCGTAATGGTGTTGATCTGCAGCAGGTTTGGCGGCTGACCCGGGGGGCCGGTCAACGGGTCGCCGTGATCGACACCGGGGTGCAACCACATCCGCGGCTGCCGTCGGTCGTCGCGGGTGGTGACTACGTCTCCACCGGAGACGGCACGCAGGACTGCGACGGCCACGGCACCCTGGTGGCGGGCATCATCGGCGCCGCCCCCGGCGACCGCGACGGGTTCGCCGGCGTCGCACCCGAGGTGACGTTGATCGGTATCCGCCAGTCCAGCATCAAGTTCGGCCCGGCCGACACCCCCTCCAGCCGGGGTATCGGGGACGTCACCACGCTGGCGATGGCCGTGCGCACCGCCGCCGACCTCGGCGCCTCGGTCATCAACATCTCGTCGGTGGCCTGCGCCGAGTCCACCTTCGACGACCGCGCCCTGGGCGCCGCCCTTTCCTATGCCGTCGACGTCAAGGACGCGGTGGTGGTGGCGGCGGCGGGAAACGTCGGCGGCGCGGGTCAGTGCCCGGCGCAGAACACCGACTCCCGGCCCGCGGTCATCGCCAGTCCCGCCTGGTACGACGATTACGTGCTGGCCGTCGGCTCGGTGAACGACGCAGGCGCCCCGTCGCCGTTCAGCCTCAACGGTCCGTGGGTCGACGTGGCCGCACCGGGCGAGGGGGTGGTGTCCCTCGATCGGGCCGGCCCGGGCCTTGTCGACAGCGTGCCGGGGCCCACCGGATCGGCCCCCATCTCGGGCACCAGCTATGCGGCACCCGTCGTCAGCGCGCTGGCGGCACTGGTGCGGTCCCGCTTCCCGCGAATGTCCGCGCGCCAGGTCATGACACGGATCGAGAACACCGCACACAAGCCGGCCGCCGGGTGGGACCCGGCGGTCGGCAACGGCGTGGTCGATCTGTTGGCCGCGGTCGGTGACCAGGTCCCGGCCGTCGCCGCGCCGAAGGGCAAAGCGGTTGAGCCACCGCGCCATGTCGAACCCGACGACCGTCACACCGGCACGGTTGCGGTGTCCGGCGCGGCGGCATGTCTGGCGGGTTTGGTGGCCATCGCGGCGTTCCCGCGGCTACGGCGTCGGCCGGTCGGTGCTGACGTCGCGGGCGACTAGCGCGGCGTCCCGGCCGAGTTCGGGGCCCGCCGGCAAGGTGGCGATCAGGGGCCAGGGCGCCACGACCGGGGTTCCGGCGAGACCGAGCGCCACCGCGGTAGTCGAATCATGCAGCGCGAAGCGAACGCCGGCATCGGTGATGAGGTAGCGCACCGCCGATCCGGTCCGTCCGGCGAGATCGGTGACCGTGACATCGGCGCATCGTCCCGGGGGCATCCGGACCTGATCGACCGCGGGGCCTGCCCCGTCCGCGCGCGCCAGCCGCACCGGCGCCGAACCCGCAGCGACGGATCCGGCGCCGATCGTGACGCGTCCGGCCGCCCAGGTTGCACACAGGTCACCCTCGAGTGCACCGAGCGTGGGCGGCCGATCGGGGTAGCTCGCCGAGGGCAGGGTGTCGACCAGCGGACTGGCCGCCACCAGATCCGCTGCGACGGTGGTGATCTCGGTCGCGCCGCGCGGGTCGCCGAAGCGGATCAGGTCCGCAGTCAGGCCTCCGATGCGTTGCAATCCATCGCGCAGCACGACGTAGTACTCCTCGGTGCCGGCGCGGGCCACCCGCAGCACACTGCCGACGGTGCGGCCGCCGACCAGTGACACACCCCCGGCCCCGGCGATGTGCGGCGCGGTGATGGGCGGCGCCTCGGGGACAAGAGTCAGTAGTGTCGAAGAGACCCGCTGCGGACGGACCCCGTCGAGGTGCAGAGTGCGCGCGATGACCGGATCGGCGGGATCGACGGCGGCACGCCCGCCGTCGTACAGCAGGTACACCACCTCGCCTTGCGCCGCGGCCACGAGAACACTGGTGCGCCGCGCCAACGCCGGGGGCATCTCGAGTGAGCCGACCGCGACGGTGGTGGTCCCGTCGGCGCCGTCGCAGACCGTCCATGGGACGTCACCGGATGCGATCGGCTCACCGATGCGCTGCGGCGCACCGGGAATACCCAGCACCGGCCCGCTCGATACCGGTCCGAGCCGGTCGTCGTCGACGACACGCGGCTGTGCGGGTTCGTTCAGGATCAGCCGGGCCGAGGCCGTGTTCGCCACCGGGCGCAGGTCTTGGCCGACCCGCACGAACAGCGCGCCGGAGCCACGTGCCATCACCAGTGGCGCCCCGCCCGGCCCGGCGGCGGGCCGCAGCACCGCCATCGCGGCGGAGCCGACCAGCAGGGCCAGCGCGAGCAGACAACCGACCGGCAACGCAAGCGATTCGGCGCGCAGCGGATCGCCCACGGCCGGCATCGACCGGCCGAGGATCGCATAGTCCATGCGGCGCAACAGGAATCGCCGGCCGCTCAGCGCGGCCCACCGCGATCCCAGCCCGGCCATCACCGCACCCTAGGCCGGGCGCCGCGCCGAGCGCCTCAGCCATCCACAGGGTCGTCGGTCTCCTTGGAGCGACGCTCGCGGTAGGCGGCCACGTGCTGGCGGTTGCCGCAGTTGCCGGTGTCGCAGAACATCCGGGACCGGTTGCGCGACAGGTCGAGCAGCGCCGCCTCGCAATCCGGGGCCGCGCAGATCTTCAGCCGGCGCAGTTCGCCGACGCGGACCAGGTCGGCCAGCGACATCGCCATCTCGGCGCCCATCCGCTGAGCCAGCGGGTCGTGGATCGAGGCCAGGTGCAGATGCCACTCCGGCATCTCCGGGTGCCGGGTCAGCCACGGCGCCGCGCGGGTGTCCGACAGCAGCGCGTTGACCCGCCCGACCGTGCGCACCTCGTCGTCGGCGGACGCCCAGATCCGGCCCAGCCGGCGGCGCAGTTCGTGTACCGCCTCCAGTTCGGCGTCGTCGTGGTCGCGCCGGCCCGTCCAGCCCCAGCCCTCGAGGTAGCCGTCCAGTTCCCGTTGGGAGCCGAGCTGCTCGCCGTCGACGCGGTCGGTGTTAATCAGCGCACACGCCGCGCGCAGTGTGAGTTCCGTGTCATGACTGAAAAGCATTTGACTCATGACCCCCTTTGGACGTAATGTCACGAGCAATAGGAATTTTACTCATTACATGGGGGAGGTGTCGCATGTCGACCATCATTCGTGGTCAGGACCAGTTCCGCCTCGGTCTGATGTTCGCGGTCGGCTCGGCGTTCACCTTCGGCATGTCCGGTCCCTTCGCCAAGTCGCTGATGGTCGCCGGCTGGTCCCCGACGGCCGCGGTCACCGCGCGCCTGGCCGGCGGCGCCCTGGTGATGGCCGTTTTCGCCACCGTCGTCAAGCCGGACTGGCTGCGCCAGGCCCGTGCGCACGCCCGCACGGTCGTCGCCTATGGACTGATCCCGATCGCCGGGGCCCAACTCTGCTACTACAACGCCGTCTCGCACCTGTCGGTGGGCGTGGCGCTGCTGCTCGAGTACACCGCGCCCATCCTGGTGGTGGGCTGGGTCTGGGGCACCACCCGGCGCCGTCCGCCCACCATGACGCTGGTGGGGGTCGCGCTGGCCATCGTCGGCATCGTCCTGGTGCTCAATGTCGTCAACGGGGCCCACATCGACGCGGTCGGGGTGGCGTGGGGACTGGCCGCCGCGATCTGCGCGGCCTGCTACTTCATGATGTCCGACCAGGTGACCGCCGACGGCAGCGGCCTGCATTCGATCACCCTGGCCGCCGGCGGACTGGTGGTCGGCGCCATCGCCGTCGGCCTGCTCGGCCTGTCCGGGCTGATGCCGATGACGTTCACCGCGAACGACACCGTGGTCGCGGGGCTGACGACCTCGTGGCTGGTACCGGTGCTGATCCTCGGCGTGATCGCCACCGCCGTCGCCTACACCCTGGGCATCAGCGGCGTGGCCCGGCTGCGCCCGAGCTTCGCCTCCCTGGTCGGCCTCGGTGAGGTGCTCTTCGCCGTGCTGTGGGCGTGGGTGCTGCTCGGCGAGGCCATGACCGGCACCCAGGTCGTCGGCGGCGCGATCGTGCTGATCGGGCTGGCGATCGCCCGGCTCGGCGATCGCAGCGCCGACGTCAGCGCCGCCGGCTGGCCCGACGCCGGCGCCGTCGAGGAGATCGCGGCCGCCGCCCGGGCCTGACCGGACGGCGGCCCCGGCGCGGCACGGCAGGCGCCGCACGCCGAACACCTAACATCTCCGCTGTGAGCATCACCGCCGGATCGATCCGTGTTGTGCGCGCCCTCGCCGCCGCCGCGCTGGCCGGCGTCGCCATCATCGGCCCGCTCGCTTCGCCCGCCGGCGCCGACGGCTGCAACGACATCGAGGTGGTCTTCGCCCGGGGCACCGGGGAAGCGCCCGGCATCGGCCGCGTCGGGCAGGCCTTCGTCGATTCGCTGCGCGGCAAGGTGGGCAACCGCTCCATCGGCACCTACGGCGTGAACTACCCGGCGACCTACGACTTCCTGGCCGCCGCCGACGGCGCCAACGACGCCAGCACCTTCATCCAGAACGTCGTCAACAACTGTCCGGACACCCGACTGGTCCTCGGCGGCTACTCCCAGGGGGCCGCGATCATCGACGTGATCACCTCGGTGCCGTTCCCGGCGGTCGGGTTCACCAACCCGCTGCCGGCCAATGTGCCGGACCGCGTCGCGGCGCTGGCCGTGTTCGGCAACCCGACGGCCAAGGTCGGGCTTCCGTTGACGTCCAGCCCGCTGTACGGCGCCCGCGCCATCGACCTGTGCAACGCCGGCGACCCGGTGTGCTCCGGCGGCGACAGCGTCCCCGCCCACCGCGACTACGGCCCGTCCGGGCTGACCAACCAGGCCGCCGCCTTCGTCGCCGGCCTGCTGTAGCCGGCCGGCGAATTTCGTCCTCCGCCGCCCGGTATGTGAGTATTGACCACATGCGCATTACCTCGGGGGTGTCCGCCCGCACCAAGGCTTTCACCGCTGCGGCGTTCGCCGTGGTGCTGCCTGTTGTCGGGTCCGCCGCGCTGGCGCCGACGGCTGCCGCGGCGGAGTGCACCGACGTCGACGTCGTATTCGCCCGCGGCACCAGCGAGCCGGCCGGCATCGGCCGGGTCGGGCAGGCCCTGGCCGATTCGCTGCAGCCGCAACTCGGTGGCCGCACGGTCAGCTTCTACGGCGTGAACTACCCGGCGACCTACGACTTCCTGGCCGCCGCGGACGGCGCCGCCGACGCGACCAACCACATCGTCTCGACTGCGGCGCAGTGCCCGTCGACCAAGTTCGTCCTCGGCGGCTACTCGCAGGGCGCCGCCGTCGTCGACATGCTGCTGGGCATCCCGCCGCTGGGCGCCAAGGTGGGCGACATCGGCTCGGCCCCACCGCTTCCCGGTAGCGTCGCCAGCAAGGTGGCGGCGGTGGCGGCGTTCGGCAACCCGGCCACCAAGTTCGGCAACCCCGTCTCGGCGGCCCGCAGCCCGTTCGCCGGCAAGGGCATCGACCTGTGCAACGACGGCGATCCGATCTGCTCACCGGGGCGCAACCCGTTCGCGCACACCAATTACGAGACCTCCGATGCGGTGGGTCGGGCGGCGGGATTCATCGCCGGCCGCCTCTAGCCGCCGCACGAGCGCAGATCGACGCCCGCGAAAGTTCGTCTACCATGGCGGGATGCGAGTTCAACGGGCGTTCGGCAGCATCGCGGTAGCCGTGTGCGCCGCCGCGGTGGTGTTGCTGGTCCCGGCCGTGCTGCCGTCCGGCGCACCGGGGGCCGCACCGGCGGCGCGGGCCGCCGAGTGCCCGCCGATCGAGGTCATCTTCGCGCGCGGCCGCATCGAGCCGCCCGGACCCGGCGCCATCGGCTCCGCCTTCGTGAATGCGCTGCGCTCCAAGGTCGGTCAGAACATCAACCTGTACGCGGTGAACTACCCGGCCAACACCGAGGCCGACATCGGCGCCAACGACATGAGCCAGCGCATCCAGTACATGGCCAAGAACTGCCCGAACACCAAGCTGGTGCTCGGCGGCTATTCGCTGGGCGCAGCGGCCACCGACATGGTGCTGGCGCTGCCGATCCCGATCGTGGGCTTCAAGAGCCCGCTGCCCAGCAGCGTCAACGACAAGATCGCCGCCGTGGCGTTGTTCGGCAACGGAATTCAATGGGTGGGTCCGATCACCGCGTTCAACCCGGTGTTCCGCGACCGCACCATCGAGCTGTGCCACGCCGCGGACCCGATCTGCAACCCCGCCGACCCGGACACCTGGCAGGACAACTGGCCGGATCACCTGGCCGCGGCCTACATCAAGGCCGGGATGGTCAACCAGGCCGCCGATTTCGTGGCGGGCAAGCTCTAGAGGGCGCGCAGGTCGCGGGTCACCGCGATCCGCTCGGCCAGCTGATCATCGGGGGGATAGTCGACGCCGATCAGCGTCAGCCCGCGCGCGGGTGCCGCCGCGAAGTCGCTGGAGCGCGCCGCCGCGCCCAACAGCGTTGCGCACCAGCCGGGTTCGCGTCGGCCCTCCCCCACGGCCAGCAGCGCACCCACCAGTGACCGCACCATCGACCAGCAGAAGGCGTCGGCGCTGACCCGGGCAGTGACCAGGTCGCCCTCGCGGGACCAGTCCAGGCGCTGCAGGTCGCGGATGGTGGTCGCGCCGGGCCGGTGCCGGCAGAAGGCGGCGAAGTCATGCAGGCCGAGCAGATCTCGCGATGCCGCAGCCATGGCGTCGACGTCCAGCGCCCGGGGCCAGGCGGTGACGAAACGGGCCAGGTGCGGTTCCACGCCGTACGGCGCCAGGGAGATCCGGTAGGCGTAGTGGCGGCGCAACGCCGAGAACCTCGCGTCGAACCCGGCCGGTGCCCGACCGATGTCACGCACCCTGACATCGGCGGGCAGGAAACGCCCCAAACGCCTTACCAGGGGCAGGAATTCGGGTTCCCCCTCGCGGGGTCGCCGCGGGTGGGCATGAGCCAACGCGTCGGCGGGGACGTCGAGGTGGGCGACCTGGCCGCTGGCGTGCACACCGCTGTCGGTACGACCGGCGCCGAACACCCGCACCGGGGTCCGAAACACCGTCGACAATGCCTCGTCGAGTACACCGGCCACCGTGCGGTGACCGTCCTGGGCGGCCCAGCCCGCGAAGTCGGTTCCGTCGTAGGCGATATCGAGCCGAAGACGAACGTGCCCGCCACCGGATCCGGTGACGGGCACGTTCGTAGTCATGGCGTCAGGACTTGTCAGCGTCCGAATCCTCGGCTTCTGCAGTCTGCTCCTCGGCCGAGGCCTCGTCAGCCTCCTCGGCTTCCGCTGTCGGCTCGTCGGCGGCCTCGGCGGTCTGCGCGTCGGCGATGCCGGCGTCCTCGGCCTCGACGGCCTCCGCCGTGGTCTCGTCGGCCTCCACGGCCTCCAGCGAGGTCTCCTCAGCTTCCGCGCCGGCCTCTTCGACGGCCTCCGGCTCCACCGCGGCCTCCGGTGCGGCAGCAGCGGTCGGCGCGGCCTTCTTCTTGGCCGCCGCGCGGGTGGCGCGGCTGGCCTCCGACGTCACGGTCTTCTCCCGCACCAGCTCGATGACGGCCATCGGGGCGTTGTCGCCCTTGCGCGCCTCCACCTTGATGATCCGGGTGTAGCCGCCGTTGCGGTCGGCGAAGAACGGCCCGATCTCGGCGAACAGGGTGTGCACCACGTCCTTGTCGCGGATCTTCTTCATCACCTCACGCCGGTTGTGCAGCGTGCCCTTCTTGGCATGGGTGATGAGCTTCTCCGCATAGGGCCGCAGTGCCCGAGCCTTGGGCTCGGTCGTCTTGATCCGGCCGTGCTCGAACAGCGAGGTGGCCAGGTTGGCCAGGATCGCCTTCTGGTGCGAGGACGACCCGCCGAGGCGAGGGCCCTTGGTGGGCTTAGGCATTGCGACTTCTCCTATGTGGGGCCGACCCCCGTATCAGGTAGGGCCGGGACGGACGTTCTTAGAGCTGTTCGGTTTCGGCGTAGTCCTGGTCGGCGTCCAGGTCGTAACCGGCGTCGGTGTTCCAGGTGCCGGTGGCCACGTCGTAGCCGGCGACCTCGGACGGATCGAAGCTGGCCGGGCTGTCCTTGAGCGACAGGCCGAGCTGATGCAGCTTGATCTTCACCTCGTCGATGGACTTCTGGCCGAAGTTGCGGATGTCCAGCAGATCGGACTCCGTGCGGGCGACCAGCTCACCGACGGTGTGCACACCCTCGCGCTTGAGGCAGTTGTACGACCGGACCGTCAGGTCCAGGTCGTCGATCGGCAGCGCGAACGCCGCGATGTGATCGGCCTCGGCCGGCGACGGGCCGATCTCGATGCCCTCGGCCTCGACGTTGAGTTCCCGTGCCAGACCGAACAGTTCGACCAGGGTCTTGCCGGCCGACGCCAGGGCGTCACGCGGGCTGATCGAGTTCTTGGTCTCGACGTCGAGGATCAGCTTGTCGAAGTCGGTGCGCTGCTCGACGCGGGTGGCGTCGACCTTGTAGGTCACCTTGAGGACCGGCGAGTAGATGGAATCGACCGGGATGCGGCCGATCTCGGCGCCGGAGGCCTTGTTCTGCACGGCGGGCACGTAGCCGCGGCCCCGCTCGACGACCAGCTCGACCTCAAGCTTGCCCTTGTCGTTCAGGGTGGCGATGTGCATCTCCGGGTTGTGCACCGTCACGCCGGCCGGCGGCACGATGTCACCGGCGGTGACCGCACCCGGGCCCTGCTTGCGCAGGTACATGGTGACCGGCTCGTCCTCCTCGGAGGACACCACCAGACCCTTGAGGTTCAGGATGATGTCGGTGACGTCTTCCTTCACGCCCGGCACGGTGGTGAACT
>JAGQTW010000350.1 GCA_020438785.1 Mycobacterium sp.
CGTTCAACTGCGGCAAGGCCCAGCCCGGCCAGGTGGCCGCGGTCAGCCACGGCTGCCCGTCGGCCCTGTTCCGCGGGGTGAACGTACTGAATACCCGTGAGGAGGCGGGCCGATGAGCGCGAGCGAAGAGGCCAAATTGGAGTGGGGCCACCGATGATCCCCGCACAGCAGGTCGTCGAACTCGCGCTGGCCGCCGCGACGGTGGACGAGACGATCGTCATCGTCACCGACCGCGCCGACGCGTCGCTGCGGTGGGCCGGAAACTCCATGACCACCAACGGGGTGTCGACCACCCGCTCGGTGACGGTGATTTCCATTGTGCGCAAGAGCGATACCGCCCACACCGGAGCGCTGCGATCCAGCGAGGTCGACCCCGCATCGATCGCCGCGCTGGTTGCGGCCGCGGAGCGGGCGGCCCACGCCGCACCGGAGGCCCGCGACAGCGCGCCCCTGCTCACCGGTGCCGGGTTGCCCGACGACTGGAACGAACCGGTCGCCGAGACCGGGGCCGAAGCGTTCGCCGACGTCGCCGAGTCGCTCTCGGACGGCTTCGGCCATACGGACCGGCTGTACGGCTACGCCCACCACCTGGTCGAGACCACGTTCCTGGCCACCTCGACCGGCGTGCGGAAGCGCTTCACCCAGCCGACCGGCACGGTGGAGATCAACGCCAAACGTGGGGACGCCAGCGCCTGGGCCGGGGTCAGCACACCGTGGTTCGCCGACGTTCCGACCGACGCCCTGCTCGACGAACTGTCGATGCGGCTCGGCTGGGCCGAGCGCACCGTGGATCTGCCCGCCGGTCGCTACGAGACGCTGATGCCGCCGTCGACGGTGGCCGACATGATGATCTACCTCGGCTGGTCGATGGACGGGCGTAGCGCCCAGGAAGGCCGCAGCGCGCTGTCGGCGCCCGGCGGTGGCACCCGGGTGGGGGAGAAGCTCACCGACCTGCCGCTGACGCTGTACTCCGATCCGTTCGCACCCGGGCTCGAGTGCTCGCCGTTCGTCCATGCCAGCACCGGCTCGGAACGAGTCTCGTTGTTCGACAACGGGATCGACATCCGCCGGGTCGACTGGATCCGCGACGGCACGATCAACGCGCTGGCCTATCCGCGCGCCGCCGCAGCCGAGTTCGGCACCACCGCCGCCGTGCCCGCCGACAACCTGCTGATGACCGGCGGCCAGGCCGAGCTGGCTGACATGGTCGCGGCCACCGAGCGTGGACTGCTGCTGACCACGCTCTGGTACATCCGCACCGTCGACCCGACCACGCTGCTGCTGACCGGGCTGACCCGCGACGGGGTGTACCTCATCGAGGACGGCGAGGTGACCGCGGCGGTCAACAACTTCCGGTTCAACGAGAGCCCGCTGGATCTGCTGCGCCGGGCCACCGAGGCCGGCGTGGCCGAGACGACACTGCCACGGGAGTGGGGCGACTGGGCGACCCGCGCGGTGATGCCGACGCTGCGAATCCCCGACTTCCACATGTCCTCGGTGAGCCAGGCGCAATAATCCTCAAGATGGCCGACGATCTCGACGCTCAACTGCAGACGCTGGTGCTGCAGTCACCGGCCGATTCCGCCCGGTTGGTCGGGTTGGTCCGGTCGACGTGTGCATCTGCGCTGTCGCTGCCACCACTGCCGGCCGAGGTCGAGGTCATCGCCCCGGAGTCGGAGGCCGAGTCGGTGGTCGCCGCCTTCGCCGAGCAGTTCAGCGTCGACGTGTCGGCGATCGGCGACGCCGAGCGCGCGGCGTTGGGTGCCGCGTTGGGGGCGGCGACGTTCCCGGTGGTCGTGCAGATGTTCATCGCCGACTTCCTGCCCCGGGTGCGGGCCGGCCAGGAAGCACTGGGCCTGCCGGTGACCTGGCTGCCGCAGGATCCGCGCTGGGATCGCGGCACCGATGCCACCGACGTGGTGTTCAACACCCTGCTGCCCGCGGTGGCCCGGCTGCGTTGGCTGGACCCGGTGACCGCCGAGGTGGTGCGGCTGCGTGGGGCCGCCCAGCACAACTGCCGGTTGTGCAGGTCCCGCCGCGAGGGCACCGCGCTCGACGCCGGCGGCTCGGAGACCCTCTACGACGACATCGAGCGCTTCGAGGATTCGACGCTGCTGACCGAGGCGCAGAAGGCGGCGCTGCGCTATGTCGACGCCCTGATCTGGTCATCGGCGCGGATCGATCCGGCGGTGGCCGCCGGTGTGCGCGAGCACTTCTCCGTGCAGCAGGCCCGGGAGCTGACCTTGGACGTGCTGCGCAACGCGAGCAACAAGATCGCGGTGGCGCTCAAGGCCGATGCGCCGCGGGTCGAGCACGGCACCGAGCGCTACGTCATCGACGCCGAGGGTCAGACGCAGCCCGCCTGAACGATCGCCAGCGCGGCGTCGACATCGTCGTCGGTGGTTGCCCACGAGCAGACGAACCGTGTCGTCGGGCGCAGGGGGTCGGGGACGTGCACCGCGAAGTGTTCCCGCACCGCCTTCAGCGTCGCGGGGCTCAGGTCTACGAACACCTCGTTGGCCTCGGTGGGGGCGGCCAGTCGCAGGCCCAGGGCGCTGAACCCGGCGCTGAGCCGGCCCGCCATCGTGTTCGCGTGCCGGGCGAGTTCCAGCCACGTGCCACCGGACAGCAGCGCCTCGAACTGCGCCGAGACGTAGCGGTGCTTACTGGCCAGGTGGCCGATCTGCTTCTGGGCGAATTCGATGCCGGCGAAGTGCTCGGGGCGGCGGACCAGCAGGGCATCGCCGAACAGCAGGCCGTTCTTGGTCCCGCCCACCGTGACGATGTCGGCGTCGCCAATTGCTTCCGCGGGCGTAACGCCCAGCGCGGCAACGGCATTGGCGAGGCGCGCGCCGTCGACGTGGACGAGCAGATCGAGCTCGTGTGCGTGGTCGATGAACTCGGCGATCGCCGCCGGCTGCCACACCCGGCCGTTCTCGGTGGTCTGGGTGATGCTGACGATCCGGGGCTGCGAATGGTGGACTTCCCCGCGCCGCAGGACCGCCCGATCCAGCCGCGCCGGGTCGATGAAGCCGTCCTCGCTGGGCAGGGCCGTGAGCATGGCGCCGGACAGCCGCACCGGCCCGCCGGCCTCGTCGAGCAGCGAGTGGGCGATGTCGCTGCACAGGATCTCCTGCCACGGGCGCACCGCCGCGCTCAGCGCGATGATGTTGGCGGCGGTGCCGGTGAACGCGAACAGCACCTCGGCCTGCGGCGAGTCGAAGACCGCCCGCAGGCGCTCGGTGGCGCGCCGGGTGACCGGATCGGTGCCGTACGACGGGGCCGGGCCGTCGTTGGCGGCGGCAATGGCTTCGAGCGCCTTCGGATGCGCGGGGGCGGCATTGTCGGAGGCGAACGCGGCGGACACGGCGGCAGGCACGTCCGTCATGATGTCACCGGATCGGTGATACGCGCCCGGCCGGAATACCAATCGGCGGGTTCGACGTGCGAACATGGTGGCCGCGATACCCCAGGGGCGGTAGCTCAGTTGGTTAGAGCCGCGGACTCATAATCCGGCTTCCACGCTTTTTGCGGATGTGTGCCGTGGTGTGTGGTTTGCGAAAGATGCTGGCCAAGCCGGATTTCTCGTTTGGGCTGTCCTGGGCTGTTATGGGCCATTCGGTGATCCACTGCGGTACGACTGCGGTATTCCGATCCGACCGGTAGGGGATGAACCTCCCGAGAAGATTGGTGTTTAAGGCTCGCCTCAAGAGACTTGCTCGTCGGCCTAACGCAGTAACGTCGCTGACCGTGGGGACCTTCAACGATCTTCGGGTCAAACTCGACGCCGACAGCGCTCTAAGCAGGGGTAAGCAGTTCGAACGAATCTGCAAGTGGTTTCTGACCAATGATCCGGTGTACAAGCACGAAATTCGCCAGGTCTGGCTGTGGGACGAGTGGCCCGGCCGCTGGGATGTTGATGCTGGAATCGACTTGGTCGCGGAGGATCGCAACGGTCAGTTGTGGGCGATCCAAGCCAAGGCATACGACCCCACTTACCGGGTCACGAAGAAGGACGTCAACAAGTTCCTGGCCGAATCGGGCCGGGCGATCTTCGCTTACCGGATGTTAATCGCGACAACCAATCTGATTGACCGGATCGGCGAACGCACGATCCAAGATCAGGAGAAGCGGGTCACGTTCTTCCGACTCAGCGATCTGCAAGCCGCTGACGTTGACTGGCCCTCGTCCCCAAGCGACCTCCGCCCAACTCGCCCACGGAAGCCAGCTCGTCCCCGCAAGCATCAACGGGAGGCAATCGCCAAAGTTATTAACGGATTCCAGTCTGCGGATCGCGGACAGTTGATCATGGCTTGCGGAACCGGCAAGACCCTAACTTCGCTATTTATCACCGAGCAGTTGAAGTCAAAACGGACACTCGTTCTGTTGCCATCGCTGTCGCTTCTGAAGCAGACACTCAATGTGTGGCGAGCCAACTGCACTGCAGAGTTCGCTTCGTTGCCAGTCTGCTCGGACGACACGGTCGCATTGACGGACGACGACGTCGCGGTGACCCACACCAGCGACCTGGGGGTGCCCGTTACGACCGATCCCGCGAAGATCGCCGCGTTCTTGCGACAACGGTCCGGCCCACAAGTTGTGTTTTCCACCTATCAGTCGTCCCCGCAGATTGAGAAGGCATTCAAGGAGGGCCGCATCCCCGCCTTTGAACTGGTGATCGCAGACGAAGCGCACCGATGCGTGGGGAGGGTGTCGTCAGACTTCGGGACAGTCCTCGACCAGGCCGCGATCAAGGCGCAGCGCAGACTGTTTATGACGGCGACTCCGCGATACTTCACGGGGCGAGTATTGAAATCCAACCAGGGGGACGATTTCGAGATCGCCTCAATGGACGATGAAGCCAAGTTTGGCAGGGTTTTTCACAAGCTCAGCTTCGGGGAGGCGATTCGACGGGAACTTCTGACCGATTACCAAGTGGTGATCGTCGGCGTTGATGACGCAACGTATCTGGACTGGGCGAAGCAAGGCCAGATTGTCACTCTCGACGGCAAGGCGGTGACAGACGCACGGACACTGGCCGGACAGATCGGACTCGCAAAGGCGCTCAAGAAATATGACTTGCACAGGGTCATCTCGTTTCATTCGCGAGTCAAACGAGCGCGGGACTTCGCTAACTCAATGCCTGACGTGATCGCTTGGA
The DNA here is from genome assembly GCA_020438785.1 of Mycobacterium sp. Classification (GTDB taxonomy): domain Bacteria; phylum Actinomycetota; class Actinomycetes; order Mycobacteriales; family Mycobacteriaceae; genus Mycobacterium. The sequence goes on from JAGQTW010000350.1 coordinate 5,162, forward strand.
TGCCAGCCCAACTGCGGCCCAAAGGGGAACTCTGGTCACGCCACGTCTCGGGGGAGATGGCCGCTGGGGAGCGATACGTTTTGCTTCAACACCTCGCGGAATTACACGACAACACGCGTGGGCTGCTTACGAATGCGAGGTGTTTGGCCGAAGGGGTTGATGTTCCCAGCCTCGACGGGGTGGCGTTCATTGACCCACGCCGATCTGAGGTGGACATTGTCCAGGCTGTCGGTCGCGCTATTCGACTCGCCCAGGACAAGACTGTCGGCACCATCGTCATCCCGGTCTTCATCGATACCGACGAGAACCCTGAAATCGCGCTCGACAGCTCCGCGTTCAAGCCGGTGTGGGATGTAGTCAAGGCGCTACGAGCACACGACGACGAACTGGGCGAGCGGCTTGATGAACTCCGACGCCAACTCGGTCGGCAGCAAGGACGGCCACAGCTCCCTGGCAAGATTCACTTCGACATGCCTGTGGAGGTCGGCATCGATTTCGCCGCCGCATTCGACGTGCGACTTGTTAAGGCGACCACCGCATCCTGGGAGTTCTGGCTAGGTCTGCTAGAGCAATTCGTCGAACGCCACGGTCACGCCCGCGTCCCGCAGCCGTACACCGTTGACGGCTATCCACTCGGTACATGGGTAGGTGCGCAACGTCGGTTCCACAGCAAAGGCACCCTTGATCCTGACCGTGCCCGCCGACTCCAGGGAATACCTGGCTGGACATGGGATTCCCGCGCTGACAAGTGGACGGAGGGGTTCCGCCTACTCCAGGACTACGTCGCACTGCACGGTAACGCTGAGGTCCCGGTGGCTTACAAGGTTGACGGCTATCGCCTCGGTTCGTGGGTGGTCACTCAACGCCATCTCCACGCGAAGGGCCGCCTTGAGCCTGATCGCGAACGGCAACTCCAGAACCTCTCGGGCTGGACGTGGGACCCTGCCGCCGACCAGTGGGAAGAAGGTTTCCGCAAGCTGCTCCAGTACGTTGACCTCCACGGTGACGCTCGCGTCCCAAATCACTACACGTTGAACGGCTATCGCCTTCGTGAATGGGTTGCCAGCCAGCGATCCAGGC
>JAGQTW010000351.1 GCA_020438785.1 Mycobacterium sp.
GCGGAGTTCGAGTTCGCCGTCACCCACGAGGGCGCCCTGACCGTCGACGACATCCTCGACCGCCGGACCCGCATCGGCCTGGTGGCCGGCGACCGTGACCGTGCCCTGGGCTGCGCCGAGGAGTTCCTCGTCGGCGTCTGATCGCTACGGCGTCCGATCCCTACAGGGGGATGTTCTTGTGGCGACCCCGTCGGGTCGGCGCCTCGGCGAGGGCCTGGGTGAGCTTGCTGCGCGTGTGGGCGGGATCGATCTTCTCGTCCACCACGCCGATCTCGATCGCGCTGTCGACGCCGCCGGCGATCCGCTCGTGCTCGGCCGCCAGTTCCTCGTGCAGCGCATCGCGCTCGTGGTCGGCCGCCGCGGCCAGCTTCTTCTTGTGCAGGATCCCGACCGCCGCCTTGGCGCCCATCACGGCGACCTCGGCGTCCGGCCAGGCGAACACCTTGGTCGCGCCCAGAGACCGCGAGTTCATCGCGATGTAGGCGCCGCCGTAGATCTTGCGGGTCACCAACGTCACCCGGGGCACGCTCGCCTCGCCGAAGGCGTGCAGCAGCTTCGCGCCGCGGCGCACCACGCCACCCCACTCCTGGTCCACACCGGGCAGGTAGCCGGGCACGTCGACGACGACGACCAACGGGATGCCGAAGGCGTTGCACAGCCGGACCAGCCGCGCCGCCTTCTCCGCGCTCTCGGAGTTCAGGCAGCCGCCCAGCCGCAGCGGGTTGTTGGCCAGCACCCCGACGGTGCGGCCGGCCAGCCGGCCGATGCCGACGACGATGGACGGCGCCCACTTGGCCTGGAACTCCTCGAAGCTCGAGTTGCCCTCGTCGTCGGAGTCCAGCAGCGCCTCGACAAGCGGGTGCACGTCATACGCGCGCCGCGCCGACTCCGGCAGCAGGGCATGCAGGTCGCTGTCGCCCGCCTCGGCCTTGGTGCGGTCGAAATGACCCTGCTGGCAGAACAATCCGACCAGGCGGCGACCACGCGCGTAGGCGTCGAGCTCGTCGTCGGCGACGATGTGGCACACACCCGACTTCTTGTGGTGGGTGTCCGGACCGCCGAGGCTCGCCATGTCGACGTCCTCACCGGTCACGCTGCGCACCACGTCGGGTCCGGTGACGAAAACCCGGCCCTCGGCCGCCATGATCACCACGTCGGTCAGCGCGGGCCCGTAGGCCGCACCGCCCGCGGCGAAGCCGACGACGACCGAGATCTGGGGAATGTACCCGGAGGCGCGGATCATGGCCTCGAAGACCAGCCCGACGGCGTGCAGGGCCTTGACACCCTCGGCCAGCCGGGCGCCGCCGGAGTGCCAGATGCCCACGATCGGGCTCTGCTCCTCGATGGCGGTGTCGTAGGCGTTGACGATGTGCTGGCAGCCCTCGACGCCCATGGCGCCACCCATCACGGTTCCGTCCGTGCAGAAGGCGATGGTGCGCACCCCGTTGACGGTGCCGGCCGCGGCCAGCACGCCGGAGCGGTCCCGCTCGTGCAGCAACTCGACGCTGCCCTCGTCGAAGAAGGTGCGCAGCCGCAGCAGCGGGTCGCGGGGGTCGAGCGATTCGCCGACAGCCTCAGGGGCCATGATCGTCACCTAAACCTCCTCTTGGCGTCGGATGTTACTGCGCGCCTTGGTTGTTCGTTTTCAGTACTTCCCGAAGGCGATTGCGACGTTGTGACCGCCGAATCCGAACGAGTTGTTGATCGCGTATTGGTAGTTGCCTGGCCGGGGTTCGCCGGCCACCACGTCCAGATCGATCTCCGGATCGAGGTTGCGCAGGTTGAGCGTGGGCGGCACGATGCCGTCGCGCAGCGCCAGCACGGTGAGGATCGACTCCACCGCACCGACGGCGCCCACCGAGTGACCCAGCGCCGACTTGGGCGCGTAGACCGCCGGCCGGTGGCTGCCGAGCGCGTTGTTGATGGCCTTGCCCTCCGCCACGTCACCGACCGAGGTTCCGGTGGCGTGCGCGTTGATGTGGTCGATGTCGGAGGGCTGCAGGCCGGCCAGCTGGATGGCCCGGGTGATGGCGTGCCCGGCCTGTTCACCGTTGGGGTCGGGGGCCACGATGTGGTACCCGTCCGAGGTGATCGCCGCGCCCATGATGCGGGCCAGGATGTTGGCGCCGCGGGCCTTGGCGTGCTCCTCGGTCTCGATGACCATCAGCGCACCGCCCTCGCCGAACACGAATCCGTTGCGGTCCCGGTCGAACGGCCGGCAGGCGCCGGCGGGATCGTCGTTGGTCGTGGACAGCACGATGCGCATCTGGGCGAAGCCTGCGATCGGCACCGCTTCGATCTTCGTCTCCACCCCGCCGCACACCGCGATGTCGGCCTCGCCGAGCACGATCTGGCGCCATGCCTGGGCGATGCCCTCCGAACCCGAGGCGCAGGCCGACACCGGGGTGATGACCCCGGCCTTGGCCTTGAGCTCCAGGCCGACCGCGGCGGCCGCGCCGTTGGGCATGTACATCTGCACCACCAGCGGCGAGACCGCCCGCAGGCCGCGCTCGCGCATGCCGTCGTAGGCGAACAGCATCTCCTCGGTGGATCCCATGCCGGTGCCGATCGACACCATCAGGCGCTTGAGATCCACCTCCGGGGAGCCGGCGTTCTGCCAGACCCGCCGACCCAGCACGGTCGACATCTTCTGCAGGTAGGACAGCCGCCGCAGTTCGACGCGGGTGAGCTCCCCGTCGAATTCCTCGACGAGGTGCCCACCGATGCGAACGGGCAGGTCGTACTTCTCGACGAACTCGTCGTTGAGCGTACGAATCCCACTCTGCCCGTCCAGCAACGCCTTCCAGGTGCTGTCGGCATCCGATGCCAGGGCAGTCGTCATGGCTACGCCAGTCACGACCACGTTGGGGAAACCGTTCCCCGTGGCTAACCCTGCCATGTGCTCTTTCCGGTCCTTTCCCCCCGAGACCTCAGTAACGCCCGAAGGCGAGCGCCACGTTATGTCCCCCGAATCCGAATGAGTTGTTGATGGCGTACCGATAGTCCCCGTACCTCGGTTCACCGGCGACGACGTCCAGATCGATCTCAGGATCCGGCGTCTCGTAGTTCAGCGTCGGTGGAATGACGCCGTCGCGCAGGGCGAGCACGGTCAGGATCGACTCGAGCGCACCGACTGCACCGATGGAGTGGCCCAGCGCCGACTTCGGTGCGTACACCGGGGCGTGCTCCACCCCGGCAACCCGGATGGCGTTGGCCTCGGCGATGTCACCGATCGACGTCGACGTGGCATGCGCGTTGACGTGGTCGATGTCCTTGGCGGACAAGCCCGCCAATTCCATCGCCCTGGTCATCGCCCGGCCGGCCCGCAGACCGTCCGGCGCCGGAGCGACCATGTGGTAGGCGTCCGACGTGATGCCGGCACCCATCAACCGGGCCAGCGGTGTGGCGCCGCGGGCCTTGGCGTGCTCCTCGGTCTCGATGATCATCAGCGCGCCGGCCTCACCGAAGACGAACCCGTCGCGGTCCTTGTCGAACGGCCGCGAGGCCCGCTCCGGCTCGTCGTTGCGGGTCGACATCGCGCGCATCATCGAGAACGTCGCGATGGGCAGCGCCTCGATACCGCCTTCGACGCCGCCGCAGACCGCGAAGTCGGCGTCACCCATGACGATCTGGCGCCACGCGTGGGCGATCGCCTCCGACCCCGACGAGCACGCCGATACCGGTGTGATGACACCGGCACGGGCCCCGAGCTCGAGGCCGACGACGGCGGCCGCACCGTTGGGCATGATCA
>JAGQTW010000352.1 GCA_020438785.1 Mycobacterium sp.
ACCCGGCAGACGTCGATGCCGTTCATCCCGGGCAGCATCAGGTCCAGCAGCACCAGATCGGGCCGCAGTTCGCGGACCGCGGTCAGTGCCTGGGAGCCGTCCGCGATGACCGCCGTTTCGAAACCTTCGTTGCGCAGCACGATGGTGAGCATCTCTGCCAGCGAGGGGTCGTCGTCCACGACCAGGATCCGTTGCCTCATGGCGTCCATGGTGTCACCGAACCGCGACAAATCCCGGCTGCCACACGCGCATGTCGCGTGTTCAGGCCAGCAGGTCGGCCGCGAGACCGGCAACCGCGACGTCGCGCCCGGCCACCGTCCAGGATCCGTACCACCGTCGCGCGGCCAATCCGGCGTACACCTGCGCGGTGCGCTGCTGGAGCCCGTCGTCGCGCTCGTAGGCGTCACGTGCCCGGCCGGGTTCCTCGCCGGCCCGCCGCCGGGCACGCTCAGCGGCCAGTTCGACAGACACGTCGAGCAGGATCTGGTGGTCGGGAGTGGGCAGACCCAGTCGGCCGTATTCGAGTTCGCCGACCCACGACACCATGTCGCCGAGCGCGTCCTGATGCAGCCGCGCCGCGCTGTAGGCCGCGTTGGAGGCCACGTAGCGGTCCAGGATGACGATGTCGTGGCCGGCGCACAACGCCGTGAGGTGCTCCCTGGCCGCGCCACGGTCGAGGGCGAACAGCACCGCCATCGCATAGACCGACCCGGCAAGGTCGCCGTGCCGGCCGTGCAACGCCTCGCTGGCGAGATCGGCCGTCACCGAATGCCCGTAACGCGGAAAAGCCAGGGTGGTCACCGAGCGGCCGGCGGCCTCGAACGCCCGGTGCAGGCCGCCGGTCAGCGTCCGCTTACCCGCGCCGTCAAGACCTTCGATGACGATCAGCACAGCCCCAGAGCCTAACGGGACACGACCATGCCTAGAACTGGCCGCAGTTCGGGGTGGTGGGCAGTCCGTTGAAGCGGTCGGCGATCCACTGCATCGCCCGCTCGCCGTCGACGAACATCGGCAGCGCGTGGTTGACCACGAGCTTGTTGAACAGCGGCGGCTGTTCGTTGGTCCAGAACTGGACATCGGCACCCTGGGCACACCAGTCCCGGCCCAGCTGCGCGGCCGGAGCCCACGGCACCAGCGGGTCGTAGCGGTTGCTCACGATGAGAACCGGAGCTTCGGGTGTGTAGGCACCAAGGTGTTGTTCGTCGAACAACAGCCGAAAAGCCGGATCGCTCGCCACTGTTGACACATCGGCGACGAAGAAGTCCTGGATGCGTTTGAACCGGAACCGCATCGCGGTCTCGGCGATGCACTGCTCCTTTGTGTCGTCGAGCAGTTTGTGGCCCATGGGCGTGAGCGTCGCCCGCAACTTGCCCTCGAACTCCGGGTAGGTCGCGATCACGGAGTTCAGTGCGTAGCCGATCACACCCACCAGGATGCTGCCGTCGGCGAACGGAATCAGTTCCTCGATGTCGGCGGGCGGAGCCCCCGCGAAGGCGCCGACGATGTTCAGCTCCGGGGCGTACTCCGCGGCGAGTTCGACCGCCGCCGCCGAGGCCCCACCACCCTGGGAGTAGCCGAAAAACGCGATCGGCCCGTCCGGGTCCAGGGATGTGCCGGGCAGGCGCATCGCGGCCCGGCTGGCATCGAGCATCGCGTCGGCCTCGGCGACGCGATTGACGTAGGTATGCACCCCCGGGGTCCCCAGTCCCTGGTAATCGGTCATCACCACCGCAAAACCGCGGGCGACCAGGGTGGCGACGAACATCTCCTCGTAGTTGAAGGCGAGGTCCAGGAACGGTGAGAAGTGGATGCCCTGGTTGAACTGCCGGGACGGGGCGCACTGGTCGGCCAGTCCTTGTGTCCCGGGGCCGTAGACGATGAGCGGGCGCGGTCCCCTGCCGGGCCAGGCGTTGTAGGGCTCGAAATAGGTGCCCGTCACCGCCATCGGATTGTCGCGAGAATCGGTGCTGAGGTACATGATCCGCGTCCCGGTCGCCATGATCGCGCCGAGTTGCCCGGACGGCTCGAGCACCAGCCTCGACGGCTCGGTCCGGATGAGATCGCCCGGCCGCCCCGGCGGTAGCGGGTCCGGCGGGGTGTAGAACGCGGTGTACTCGTTCTCGTTGTAGTACGGGTCGTCCGGGTGATAGGAGTCCGCGTGCGCCGCCGAGGCGAATACGACGACGCCGACGACCGCCAGAGCACCGGCGCAGAATCCGGCCGCGCCCCGCACCGCCGGAGCTAGTACCGGTAGTGGTCCGGCTTGTACGGACCCTCGACGTCCACGCCGATGTACTCCGCCTGGTCCTTGGTCAGCTTGGTCAGCGAGCCGCCCAGTGCCTCGACGTGGATTTTGGCCACCTTCTCGTCGAGGTGCTTGGGCAGCCGGTAGACCTCGTTGTCGTACTCGTCGTTCTTGGTCCACAGCTCGATC
>JAGQTW010000033.1 GCA_020438785.1 Mycobacterium sp.
GCCGGCTCGGTGATGCCGGTGGCGTCGAACACCAGGCCGCCGAACGAGTCCGCCCAGCGTCCCCCGATGTTGTTGGCCACCACGTCGTAATCCTCGGCCAGCGCGGCCCGCAACGGCTCGACGACTCGGCCTTCCCCGCCGATCAACAGCGCGCCCGGCAGCGGCGGTTCACCCGGCCGGTAGCGGCGCAGCGTCTCGGGTTGCGGCACGCCGAGCTGCTTGGCCAGAAACGATCCCGGTGCCGAGTTGACGACTTGGGTGAACAGGTCGGAAGCCACTGCTGAGCCTTTCGAGTTTGCGGAGCTGTGGGATCGGGAACGAACTTACTCCAGAGTAAGAAGCGTCCGTAGTATGGGTCCTATACCCATCCCGAACCGAAGACCCATCCCGAAACGAAGACCAGCGGAGACCGACGTGGCCACGAGCAGTCAAGACAAGCGAAGGGTTGCCGTCCTCGGCGGCAACCGCATCCCGTTCGCACGTTCGGACGGCGCCTACGCCGAGGCCTCGAACCAGGACATGTTCACCGCCGCGCTCTCGGGTCTGGTGGACCGGTTCGGACTGCAGGGCGAGCGGCTCGGCGCGGTGATCGGCGGCGCGGTGCTCAAGCACAGCCGCGACTTCAACCTCATGCGGGAGAGCGTGCTGGGCAGCCGGCTGTCCGCCTACACCCCCGCGATCGATCTGCAGCAAGCCTGTGGCACCGGTCTGCAGGCGGCCATCGCCGCGGCCGACGGGATCGCGGCCGGCCGCTACGAGGTGGCGGCCGCCGGCGGGGTCGACACCACCTCGGACGCCCCGATCGGGCTCGGCGACAACCTACGCCGCACCCTGCTCGGGCTGCGCCGCGCCAAATCCAACGTCGAACGCCTCAAGCTGGTCGGCAGGCTGCCCGCCGCCGTCGGCGTGGAGATTCCCACCAACGGCGAACCCCGCACCGGACTGTCGATGGGGGAGCACGCCGCCATCACGGCTAAGAAGATGGGCATCAAGCGAGTCGATCAGGACGAGTTGGCCGCGGCCAGTCACCGCAACATGGCGGCCGCCTACGATCGGGGCTTCTTCGACGATCTGGTCACCCCGTTCCTGGGGCTCTACCGCGACAACAACCTGCGGGCGGACTCCAGCGCCGAAAAGCTCGCCAAGCTCAAGCCGGTGTTCGGGGTGCGCAACGGCGACGCCACGATGACGGCCGGCAATTCCACACCGCTGACCGACGGCGCCTCGGTGGCGCTGCTGGCCAGCGAGGACTGGGCCGCCGCCCATTCGCTGCAGCCGCTGGCCTACTTCGTCGACGCCGAGACGGCGGCGGTCGACTACGTCAACGGCCCCGACGGACTGCTGATGGCACCCACCTACGCGGTCCCGCGGCTGCTGGCCCGCAACGGGCTCAGCCTGCAGGACTTCGACTTCTACGAGATCCACGAGGCGTTCGCCTCGGTGGTACTGGCCCACCTGCAGGCCTGGGAGTCCGAGGAGTACTGCAAGGAGCGGCTGGGGTTGGACGCCGCGCTCGGCAGCATCGACCGGACCAGGCTGAACGTCAACGGCTCGTCCCTGGCCGCCGGCCATCCGTTCGCCGCCACCGGGGGCCGGATCGTCGCCCAGCTGGCCAAGCAGTTGGCGCAGAAGAAGGCCGAGACGGGTGCTCCGGTGCGCGGATTGATCTCCATCTGCGCGGCCGGGGGGCAGGGTGTGACGGCGATCCTGGAGGCCTGACCAGCGTGCCCGCGGCCGGGAGAAAAAATCCGGCAAAGATCCGGTTTGTTTTGTAACGACCGGGTTCGGGTAGTCGATATCCCGGATAGCTCCGTGTTGCCGTCTGACCCCCCGACCCGACGGCAACACGGGGCATCCTCTTTGGTCGCGCTTTATTGACGCGATCGAAGGACCGCCGCTGGAGCGGAGGGGAGTCCAGCGGCGGTCACTTCTGTCGGGGGCGATCCCCGTCGATCAGGCCGGATTGCGCCAGTGCGGCGTCGACGAACCGCTGGACCGGGCGGGCCTCGAAGAATCCCGTGTGTCCGCCGTGGTACCAGCCGATGTCCGGCCGGCCCCAGTGCTCCCACAGCTGCACCACCTGTTGGCGCGGATGCACGATCCGGTCCGCCACCCCGGCGTAGATGAAGCGGCCCTCGATCGGCACCTTCGGTTGCATCGACAACGGGGAGATCATCTGGCCGATCGGTGCGGCCAGGTCCAGGGTGGCCCGGCGCGGATCGTCCGTGGCCAGACCCGCGTGCCTGCCCAGCAACTCGACGAGGTTGGCCGGCGGCACCCCCAGGATGGCGCAGGTCAGCCCGTCGTCGAGGCTCGCGACGAGTGCCGCGATGTAGCCACCCAGCGAGATGCTGGTCAACCCGATCTGGGCGTCGGGGTCCTGGGCGCGGATCCAGGCCAGCACCCGCCGCACGTCCCACACCGCCTGCGCGGTGGCGTGCACGTCGTCCATGACGTCCTCGCCGGGGAACACCGCACCCTTGGGCAGCCCGGTGGCCCGCGGCCCGTGCATCGGGAGCACCGGCAGCACCACGTTGAGCCCGAAGTCCTCGTGTAGATGCCAGGCCCGAAACAGCGTGAGGTCCAGGCTCGCTCGGCCCATCTCGGTGCCGTGCACGCACACCAGCCAGGGGCGGGGCTCGTCGTGCCTGAGCATCAGCGCGTACTCGCGGTGGTTGCCGGTGTAGCCCATCCAGCGATCGCGGCCGGGCTCCTCGGTGAAGGGCTCGTACCCACTGGCGAAGGACAGCCGCTGGTGGGTACGGCCGCGGCTGGTGTAGGACTTCACCGCGACGTCGGTCGGGGCCGGCGGGGCGGTGAAGAATCCCTGCGGTTTCTCCAGCCAGCCCCGCTCGCGGTACAACTCGACCGCCTGGGCGACTTCGCCGTTGATGCGTTCGTAGACCGCGGGGCTGCTCAGCGGTCGCTTCCACCGCAGCCCGACCAGCACGATCTCGTCCCGCAGCGCGTGCGTGGCCAGGGACAGGGTGGGCCGCGCCACCGGTAGTTCACCGCGGGCGCCGTCCAGGTAGGCGCCCCAGGACCGGGCGTAGTAGCCGCCCGCCTTGGTCAGCGGCGAGATGATGGCCCCCAGCGGCCCACCGTTACCGGCGGGCGCCGGTTTCGCGCCGTCCGCGTCTTTGCTGTCGGAGACCCCCATGGCATCGACGGTAGCGAACCGGCCCCCATCGGTAAGGGACCAAGGTCCCGGAAAAGGTCAGTTCGCGTCCCAGCCGACGACAGCCCCGAGACGACGACGGCCCCCGGTACACGAGGTCCGGGGGCCGCTGTCGGTCGACGGTCTAGAAGGCCGCCTCGTCGAGCTCCATGATGTCGTTGTCGATCGTCTCGATCACCTGACGCGTGCTGGTCAGCAGCGGCAGGAAGTTCTTGGCGAAGAACGACGCAACCGCGATCTTGCCCTCGTAGAACGATCGGTCGGCATCGGTGGCGCCGGCGTCGAGAGCCGCGATGGCCGCCGCCGCCTGACGCTGCAGCAGCCAGCCGCTGACCAGGTCGCCGACGCTGAGCAGGAAGCGCACCGAGGCCAGGCCGACCTTGTAGATGCTCGCCGCGTCCTCCTGGGCGGCCATCAGGTAGCCGGTCATCGCCGCGGCCATGGCCTGCACGTCCTCGAGGCCCTTTGCCAGCAGCTCGCGCTCGGTCTTCAACCGGCCGTTACCGGACTCGTTCTTGATGAACTCGTCGATCTGACCGGCCACGTGCGCGAGCGCAACACCCTTGTCGCGGATGATCTTCCGGAAGAAGAAGTCCTGCGCCTGGATCGCCGTGGTGCCTTCGTAGAGCGAGTCGATCTTGGCGTCGCGGATGTACTGCTCCACCGGGTAGTCCTGCAGGAAGCCCGAACCGCCGAAGGTCTGCAGGCTCTCGGTGAGCTTGGCGTAGGCCTGCTCGGAGCCCCAGCCCTTGACGATCGGCAGCAGCAGGTCGTTGACCTTGGCCGCCAGGTCGGCCTCCACACCGTGCACGGTCTTGGCCAGCGCCGCATCCTGGTAGCTCGCGGTGTACAGGTACAGCGCCCGGCCACCCTCGGCGTAGGCCTTCTGGGTCATCAGGCTGCGACGCACGTCCGGGTGGTGGGTGATCGTCACCCGGGGGGCGGTCTTGTCGGTCATCTGGGTCAGATCGGCGCCCTGCACGCGCTCCTTGGCGTACTCGAGGGCGTTGAGGTAACCGGTCGACAGGGTGGAGATCGCCTTGGTGCCCACCATCATTCGGGCCTGCTCGATGACCTCGAACATCTGCGCGATGCCCTCGTGGACCTCGCCGACCAGCCAGCCCTTGGCCGGGACACCGTGCTGGCCGAAGGTCAGCTCACAGGTGGCCGAAACCTTCAGGCCCATCTTGTGTTCGACGTTGGTGACGAAGACGCCGTTGCGCTCGCCCGGGGCGCCGGTCTCGGGATCGAAGAGGAACTTCGGCACCAGGAACAGCGACAGGCCCTTGGTACCGGGGCCTGCGCCCTCGGGGCGGGCCAGCACCAGGTGCAGGATGTTCTCGAACAGGTCATCGGAGTCGGCGGAGGTGATGAACCGCTTCACGCCGTCGATGTGCCACGAGCCGTCGTCCTGCTTGACCGCCTTGGTGCGGCCGGCGCCGACATCGGAACCGGCGTCGGGCTCGGTGAGGACCATGGTGGAGCCCCAGCCGCGCTCGGCGGCGAAGGTGGCCCACTTCTGCTGCTCCTCGGTGCCCAGGTTGTGGGTGATCTGCGCGAAACCGGCGCCGCCGCCGTACATCCAGACGGCGGGGTTGGCGCCGAGCACGTGCTCGTGGATGGCCCACACCAGAATTCGGGGCATCGGCATGCCGCCGAGCTCCTCGCTGACGCCGACGCGGTCCCAGCCGCCGTCGATGAAGGCCTGCACCGACTTCTTGAAGTTCTCGGGCAGGGACACCGTGTGGGTCTCGGGATCGAAGACCGGCGGGTTGCGGTCGCCCTCGAC
>JAGQTW010000353.1:0-857 GCA_020438785.1 Mycobacterium sp.
CGTGCTGGCCGGCCAGGGGCTGATCGGAAATCCTTCCAGTGCACACAGCGCCGGACTGGCGGCGGCCGAAGCGCTGTCGGCGGCCAGGGGCTCTGTCGCATCGTTGTTCGGCGTGGAAGCAGACGAGGTCGTGCTGACCTCCGGCGGCAGTGAATCCAACGCGATGGCGCTGTTGGGCACATTCGCTGCCCGAAGGTTCGCCGGGCATCTAGTGACCACCTCGATCGAGCACTCGTCGATCCTCGAGAATGCCCGCGCGCTCGCTGAACTGGGCGTCGAGATCACGTTCGTCCACCCACTACCTACCGGCCACGTGGATCCCCGTGACATCGCCGCCGCGATACGCCCGAACACCGCCCTGGTGTCGGTGATGCATGCCAACAACGAAACCGGCGCCATTCAGCCAGTTGAGCGGATCGCCGCGATCACCCGGGATGCCGGAGTGGCCCTGCACGTGGATGCGGTACATACCGCGGGCAAGATCGACATTGCCGGCATCGGTGCGCAGATGGTCTCGATCTCGGGGCACAAGTTCGGCGCCCCCCGCGGTGTAGGTGCGCTGTCGGTGGCGAAGGGCAGTCGGCTGACACCGCTCATCCTGGGCGGCTCACAAGAGAAACGTCGGCGAGCCGGCACTGAGAACGTAGCGGGTGCGATGGGCATGGCAGCCGCGGCCCAGGTCAGTCTGGCCAGGATTTCACCAGCGCACCACGAGGCCACTCGCGCCAAGAGGAGTCGACTGATCGACGGATTGCGGACGATCGGCGGTGTAGAAGTGAACGCGACCGATCCGGTTGTCCAGGAGACGGTCAGCGTCCGGTTTGAAGGAATCCGCGCCGACGCCCTGGCCGACGCGC
>JAGQTW010000353.1:1040-2802 GCA_020438785.1 Mycobacterium sp.
ACCGGCTCCGCCGGACGGCCGGAAGTGGAGTAGTACTAAGGTGAGCTTGGCCGTCAGGAACCTCTTGGTCGAACGGACCCGGTTCGTGCTGTCAGTCCTCGGCGTCACCGTCGCCGTACTGCTTGTCCTGATCATGTCCGGCATCTTCGTCGGCACCACCCGCCAGGTCACCACCTACATCGACCACTCGCGCAATGCGGTCTGGGTGATGCAACCGGGTGTCTCCCAGATGTTCAAGTCGGTCTCCTGGCTACCGGACGACGACAAGGCGAAGCTGCTCAAAGTTCCCGAAATCTCCTCGGCGGATCCGATTCTCGGTCTGCCCTCCGACTTCGTCCGCAACGGTACCCACACCGCCTTCTTCGTCGTCGGCTACGACGCCAGCACCGGTGTGGGCGGCCCGTGGATACTGGCCGAAGGCCGCAACGTCGAAGCGTCGGGCGAGGTCGTCCTCGACCGTGCCCTGGCCCGCATCAACGACGTCCGCATCGGTGACACGGTGCGGATCGTCGATGAGGACTTCACCGTGGTCGGTCTGTCCAAGCAGACCGCGGCGGCGACGAACTTCTACAGCTTCATCTCGCTTGCGGACGCGAAGCGGTTGCTACGGGCCGGAGATCGGGTGTCCTACTTTCTCACCCAACCCAAGCCCGGGTACACCGACGAGGATGTCGTCGCGGCGATCGCACGCGACCTACCGGGCGTCTCGGCGCTGACCTCGGCGCGGTTCGCCGACAACAGCCGCGACATCATCGTGAAGATGATCGGCCGGCCCTTGAAGACGATGATCGCGATCGCGGTACTGGTCGGAACCGCGCTGATCGGTCTGACGATGTGGGCGGTGACCGCCGAGCAAATGGCCGACTTCGGCATCCTGCGCGCACTGGGAGTCCGTCCGATTCAATTGAGTCGCATCGTGATCGCCCAGGCGGCGGTCGTCGCCGCGTTGGGATTCGTTATCGGCGGGGCCGTCGCGTTCGCCGCACAATTCCTGATCGGGGACCGGATGGGCGACGTCGCGGTCGCGATCACCCCGACGATGCTCGCCGCGATGGCCGCGGCCACCGCGGTGATGGCCGGACTCGGCGCCCTGCTGCCACTGCGCCGCGTCTCCCGCATCGACCCCGTCACCGCGTTCCGGCGCTGAAAGGACTCCCATGCGTTGCCCCGTCTGCCAACACGACGCGTCCCTGCCGCGGTGCTCCCGGTGCCGCAGGCCCTTGCTCGAGCCCACCGGCGACTCGGTGATCCAACTCACCGACGTGAGCCATCACTATGGGACCGCCGACACGGCGGTGCAGGCGCTGAGCGGTGTGACACTGTCTGTCGACCGTGGTGAGATCGTCTCGATCGTCGGACCGTCCGGCGGCGGGAAGACCACCGCGTTGCTGGTGATGGGTCTGTTGCTCACACCGGACAGCGGGACGGTCCGGATCGGCGGGCAGGATGCCGGAACCTTGTCAGAACGCGAGCGGGCCACCCTTCGACTGCTCCGGCTCGGGTACCTGTTCCAGGACTATAACCTGCTGCAGTCACTGACTAGCGCCGAGAACGTCGCCGTCCCGCTTCGCTACGCCGGGGTGCGCAAGGTCGACGCACTAGCGCGGGCGAGCAAACTTCTCGACACCCTGGGACTGGCCGACCGGGCGGGGCATCGCCCCGGTGCACTGTCGGGTGGCGAGAAGCAGCGAGTGGCGACCGCGCGTGCGTTGGCGATGGGACCCGATCTCATCCTCGCCGACGAGCCGACGGCGAACCTGGA
>JAGQTW010000354.1 GCA_020438785.1 Mycobacterium sp.
GCGCGCTGGGCCTGGCCACCCCGACCGCGATCCTGGTCGGCACCGGCCGCGGCGCGCAGCTCGGTGTGCTGATCAAGGAGCCGCAGGTGCTCGAGACCGTCCGCGGTATCGACACCGTCGTGCTGGACAAGACCGGCACCGTCACCTCCGGCGCGATGAGCGTCGCCGACATCGAGGGGGCGGACGCCGATACCGTGCTCGCCCGCGCCGCCGCGGTCGAGTCGGCCTCCGAACATCCGGTGGCCACCGCGATCGTGGCCGCCGCCCGCGGCCGCGGCCTGGCCGTCTCGCCGGTCACCGACTTCGTCAACGAGCCGGGCACCGGGGTGCGCGGCGTGGTGGACGGGGTGACGGTCCGGGTGGCCCGGGCCTCCGACGACGACGGCCGCACCAGTGTGGCCGTGAGCTGGGACGGCTCGCAGCACGGGGTGATCCGATTGGTCGACGCCGTGAAGCCCAGCAGCCCCGAGGCCATCGCTGAGCTGAAGGGGATGGGCATCACCCCGGTGTTGCTGACCGGCGACAACGCCGCCGTCGCGGCGCGGGTGGCAGCCGAGGTCGGCATCGCGCCCGACGACGTGATCGCCGGAGTGCTGCCGTCGGAGAAGGCCGACGTCATCAAGAAGCTGCAGGCCGACGGGCGTCGGGTCGCGATGGTGGGCGACGGTGTCAACGACTCGGTGGCGCTGGCCACCGCCGACATCGGCATGGCGATGGGCACCGGCACGGACGCGGCGATCGAGGCCGGCGACATCACGCTGGTGCGCGGTGACCTGCGCACGGTGCCGACCGCCCTGCGGCTGTCGTCGCGAACGCTGCGGATCATCAAGCAGAACCTGTTCTGGGCGTTCGGCTACAACACCGCGGCGATCCCGTTGGCGGCGCTGGGCCTGCTGAACCCGATGATCGCCGGCGCCGCAATGGCGGTGTCCTCGGTGCTGGTGTTCGCGAACAGCCTGCGGCTCAAGCGGTTCCACTGACGACGGCGCCTGGCCGGCACTCGTTCTGCCCGGCTACGAGCGACTCTTCATCCGGCCGTCGGCCGTAGTCGCTCGTAGTCGGGCACATCGGGTGTCTCCCGGCAGCGGCACCCCCGTGGACACCCGTGTCGGCTACCCCTTGCCCCCCGATTGGACCGGCGTTAGAATTCCTCGCACGTAGAATTCATTGCCTGCTGAATTCGTTGGGCGAGCGTGAGGGGACCGGATTGGCGGCCAGGCGGATCCATACCGGGCGACGGCCCGGAACCACCACCACGCGTGCGCTGATCGAGGACGCCGCCCGAAAGCAGTTCGCCGAACTGGGCTATGACCGCACCTCGATCCGCTCGATCGCCAAACAGGCCGAAGTCGATCCCGCGCTGGTGACCCACTTCTTCGGCACGAAGTGGGAGCTGTTCCTGGCCGTCGTGGAGCTCTCGTTCGATCCGCCGGCCATGATCGAGGCGGTCGTGACCGGCGATCAGGAGCTGGTGGGCCGGCGGCTCGCCACCGCGGTGGTCGACATCCTCGGTGACGAGCAGCGCCGCCGGCCCATGCTGAGCATGATCCGCGCCGCCACCTCCGAGCCGGCGGCCGCCGTGCTGGTGCGCGAGTTCCTGACCCGGAACGTGTTGCAGCCCATCGCCGAGCGGCTCGGGGTGGCCGACGCCCGGTATCGCGCCGGCTTGGTGATGTCCCAGATCGTCGGCTTCACCATGGCGCGCTACGTCGTCGCCCTGCAACCGTTGACCAGGCGCTCCCGCGAGGACCTCATCGCGGACCTGGGGACGACCTTCCAGCACTACCTGCGCGGCGAGCTCGGATCGGGAGGTGGCCGATGAACAGACCCCCGGTCGGCCGCCTGCTGGCGCGCCGGTGGACGGTGCTGGTCGCGGTGGTGGTGGTCGCGGTGGCCGGCTTCGCCGTCTATCGGCTGCACGGCATCTTCGGGTCGAACAACGACGTCTCGGCCGGCGGTGCGCTGCCCAACGACAACACCGCGTCCACACCCAAGCATGTCGTCATCGAGGTCTTCGGCGAGCCGGGTGCGCAGGCGACCATCACCTACCTCGACGTCAACGCGCAGCCGCAGCGCGTCGACAACGCCCGGCTGCCGTGGTCCTACGACGTCACCACCACCCAGCCCGCCGTGTTCACCAACGTTGCCGCCCAGGGCAACAGCGATTCCCTGGGGTGCCGCATCACGATCGACGGCGCGGTCAAGGACGAGCGCACCGTCAACACCTTGAACGCCTACACCTACTGTCTGGAGAAGTCCGGGTGAGCGAGCATCAAGCCCAGCACAGTCCCGTGGTGCACCGCATCGCGCGCGGCATCCGGTGGTTCTCGGTGCCCATCGTCCTGGTGTGGCTGCTCATCGCCGCGACGACCAACGTCTTCGTGCCGCAACTCGAGGACGTCGGCAAGGCCCACAACGTCTCGCTGATCGCGGCGGATTCGCCCGCGCTGCAGGCGATGAAGCGGATGGGCAAGGACTTCCACGAGTTCGACTCGGACAGCATCGCGATGATCGTGCTCGAGGGGGAGCGGCCGCTGGGCGCCGAGGCGCACCAGTACTACGACACGCTGGTCCGCAAGCTGACCGCCGACACCAGACACGTGCAGCATATCCAGGACTTCTGGGGTGACCCCCTGACGGCGGGCGCGGCCCAGAGCAACGACGGCAAGGCCGCCTACGTTCAGGTGAATCTCGCCGGTAATCAAGGGGATTCACTGTCGCTGCAGTCGGTCGACGCGGTGCGCGACATCGTCGACCACACCCCGGCGCCCCCGGGCGTGAAGACCTACGTCACCGGCGCCGCGCCGTTGTTCGCCGACCAGCTCTCGGTCGGCAGCCGCGGCATCGGCAAGGTCACCGTCATCACCATCCTCGTGATCATGGCGATGCTGTTGTTCATCTACCGCTCCATCTCGGCCGCGGTGGTGACCCTGCTGACGGTGCTCGTCGAGATGTCGGCCGCGCGGGGCATCGTCAGCCTGCTCGCCGACTCCGGCATCATCGGGCTGTCCACGTTCGCGACCAACCTGCTGACCCTGCTGGTGATCGCCGCCGGCACCGACTACGCGATCTTCCTGGTCGGCCGCTACCACGAGGCCCGCCAGCTCGGCGAGGACCGCGAAACCGCCTTCTACACCATGTATCACGGCACCGCCCACGTGATCCTGGGCTCCGGTCTGACCGTGGTCGGGGCGGTGTCGTGCCTGAGCTTCACCCGGTTGCCGTACTTCCACAGCATGGGTCCGCCCGCCGCCATCGGGGTGGCGGTCGCACTGGTCGCCGCGCTGACGCTCGCGCCCGCGGTGCTGACCGTCGCGTCACTGTTCGGACTGCTGGAACCGCGGCGCTCGATGCGCACCCGCACCTGGCGGCGCATCGGCACCGCCGTCGTGCGGTGGCCCGGGCCGGTCCTGGTGGTCAGCCTCGGCATCGCGCTGATCGGACTGCTCGCCCTGCCCGGCTACAAAACCAGCTACGACCAGCGGCGCTACCTGCCGGGCAGCGCCCCGGCCGTCGCCGGCTACGCGGCCGCGGAACGGCACTTCTCCCAGGCCCGGCTGAACCCGGAATTGCTGATGATCGAAGCCGACCACGACATGCGCAACCCGGCCGACATGATCCTGCTGGAACGGGTGGCCAGGTCGGTCTTCCATACCGCGGGCATCGCGGAGGTGCAGTCGATCACCCGGCCGCTGGGCACCCCGCTGGATCACACGTCGCTCGGCTTCCAGCTCGGCGCGCAGAGCGTCGGCCAGGTGCAGAACCTGCCCTTCCAGCAGGCCCGAGCCGCCGACATCCTCAAGCAGGTCGCCGAGATCGACACCTCGATCGAGACGCTCAAGCAGCAACTCAGCCTCCAGCAGCAGGCCAACGCGGCCACCGACGAACAGGCCAGGGCGTTTCACGAAACCGTGGCGATCGCCGAGGACCTGCGCAACAAGATCGCCAACTTCGACGACTTCCTGCGTCCGCTGCGCAACTACTTCTACTGGGAGCCGCATTGCTACGACATCCCGGCGTGCGCGGCGGTGCGCTCGGTGTTCGACGCGCTCGACGGGCTCGACGCGCTCACCGACCAGTTGGGCAATGTCACCGCCAGCCTGGACAAGCTGACGGCGCTGCAGCCGCAACTGCTCGCGCTGATCCCGAAGCAGATCGCCAGCCAGGAGGCCAACCGTGACCTGGCCATGACCAACTACGCCACCAACTCCGGGATCGCCGCCAACAGCGCGGCCAACCTGGACAACGCGGGCGCGATGGGCAAGGCGTTCGACGCCGCCAAGACCGACGACTCGTTCTACCTGCCGCCCGAGGCGTTCACCAACCCCGAGTTCCAGCGCGGGCTGAGGCTGTTCCTGTCCCCGGACGGCCACGCCGCCCGGCTGATCATCACCCATGACGGGGACCCGGCGACCCCGGACGGCATCGCGCACATCGCGGCCATCCGTAACTCCGCCAAGGACGCGGTCAAGGGCACCCCACTCGGAAACGCCAACATCTACCTGGCCGGCACCGCGTCCACCTACAAGGACATCAGCGAGGGCGCGAAGTACGACCTGATGATCGCGGCGATCTCGGCGCTCAGCCTCATCCTGCTGATCATGGTTTTCGTCACCCGAAGCCTGGTGGCCGCGCTGGTCATCGTTGGCACGGTGGCACTTTCGCTGGGTGCCTCGTTCGGGCTGTCCGTGCTGCTGTGGCAGGACATCCTGGGCACCCCGCTGTACTGGATCGTGCTGGCGCTGTCGATCATCCTGCTGCTGGCGGTCGGCTCGGACTACAACCTGTTGCTGATCTCCCGGTTCCGGGAGGAGATCCACGCCGGCCTGAACACCGGCATCATCCGCGCCATGGTGGGCTCCGGTTCGGTGGTCACCTCGGCGGGCCTGGTGTTCGCCGCCACCATGGCCGCCTTCGCGTTCAGCGACCTGCGGGCCATCGCCCAGGTCGGCACCACGATCGCGCTCGGCCTGCTGTTCGACACCCTGATCGTGCGCTCGTTCATGACGCCGTCGATCGCGGCACTGCTCGGCCGCTGGTTCTGGTGGCCGCAACGCGTCCGTCCCCGGCCCGCGAGCACGATGCTGCGGCCGTACGGCACCCGGTCCTCGGTGCGTCAACTGCTGCTGTGGGAAGACGATGAACCCGTGCTGGCCAAGGAGAAGTCATGACACAGAGCCTGTGGGGCCTGCTGACCCTGATCTCGTATGTGGCGGTATTCGTCTTCGCGGCCGGCGCTTTCGTGCTGGTGACCCGGCTGCTGAAACGTCAGGACAGTCCGCTGAGCGAACAGGTCGGCGGCCTCACCGCGATCCTGCGCAAGGTGCGCAAGCGCGAGCCGATGTCGGCCGAGGAACTGGACTACGCGCGGCAGGTCATCGCCGACCGCAGATCACCCCTGGCGTTCTGCATCCCGTTCGTGATCATCGGGGTCGGCTGCATCTACGTCTTCGGCAGCCTCGAGCAGTTGCACGGGCGCGATCCGTCGATACGCACGTTCATCGGGCTGATCCCGATGCTGGCCGGCACCAACCTGACCATGCAGCTGCTGCGGATCGCGAAACTCAAGCGGCGCCTGCCGAAAGCCGCCGCCGACCTCACACCCGCCTGAGCAGCACCGCGCTCTCGAACGGCAGGGCGGCGAAGATCGGCCGCCACAGCCCCGAAACATGGCGGGCGGCTTCGGCTTTCGGCATCACCCGCGGATCGGCGACGGCGAAGGTTCGGCCGTACCGCTTGAGCCGCCCGCCGCCGGCGGCGGTGATGTTCTTCAGCCAGTCCCGGTCGGGTCCGTAGGTGAGCAGGATCGCCACGCCCTCATCGGTGCTGAACACCGTCAGCGGGGTCCGGAACTGGCGACCCGAGCGGCGGCCGACGTGTTCGAGGATGCCCATCGTCGGGATGTAGCCCGCCCACAGGCGCTGGATCGGGTTGGTGACGTGCCGGTTGAACCGGGCCAGCCATTGCGGTAGCTGCATGACCCGATCAAACTCTGACTCATGGCCTATCTCAAGCCCCCCTGGTTCACCGCCAGGGTTTTCAACAAGATCGCGATGGCCACCGGGATCTCGGGGTCCGAGCGGCTCACCCTGACCGCCCGGTCCAGTGGGCGTCCGCAGGAGATCCCGGTGATCACCGTCGACGTCGACGGGATCCGGTATCTGGTGTCGACCCGCGGCGAATCCCAGTGGGTGCGCAACGTGCGCGCGAACCCGACCGTCACCCTGGCCACCAAGATGGGCACCGCCCGCTTCACCGCGACCGAAGTCCCGGTGCCGCAACGTGATCCGGTGTTGACGGCGTACCGGGCCAAGGCCGGCAAGACGGTCGACGGCTACTTCGCCAAGCTGCCGGACCCGGCCGACCACCCGGTGTTCAGCCTGACGCCGGTGTGAGCGCGACGACCAGCCGGTCGCCCGGGGAATCCACTTCGACCAGGCCGGGGCAGCGCTGACGCAGCTCGCCCAGTAGCCGCTGCCGCAGGGTCTGTTCGGCCGCGGCGCAGTTCGCGCAGGCGCCGCCGAGTCGCACCACCACCGCATCACCGGCCGGCGCTGCGGTCACCGTCCCGCCGTGTGAGCGCACGAAGTCACCGACCGAGCCGTCGATCAGGTCGGCCATCACCCGCATCAACACTTCACCCGGCGCGGGCTCGATCACCCAGCCGGCCGGCTCGCCCAGCGCCTCGCGCAGCGCGGCCTCGACGGCGCGGCCCCGCTCGCGCCAGGACAGGCCGTCGCGCAACCACAACCACACCGCGCCGTGCTCGACGAGCCCGCCGGTCAGCGTGCCGTCGTCGAACAATGCACCCAGTTCGCCTGGGGCGGTGCGGATTCGGCCGGGCGGCAGGCTGCCGGGCGGCACCACCCAGCGCACCGCGGCCGGCTCGCCGGCCACCCGTTCGGCGTGCAGCGCGATCACCACAGCGCGGCGACGATCGTCCTGGCCGCCAGCGCCATCACCCAGGCCACCACGAACATGTAGCCGAACGCGATCGCCGGCCACCGCCACGAGCCGGTCTCCCGGCGCAACACCCCCACCGTGGACATGCACTGCAGGGCGTAGACGAAGAAGACGAGCAGCGACGC
>JAGQTW010000355.1 GCA_020438785.1 Mycobacterium sp.
GGGCGTGCTCAAGGAGGCGGCGCGCAAGGTCATCCCCCACGAGGTCATCGACCGGCCGAAGGGGTACTTCCCGGTGCCGGCGCTGACCCACCTCCAGGGGCCCTACCTCGATCTGGTGCGCGATGCGGTCACCGGCGACGCCGCCCGGGCCCGCGGCCTGTTCCGGCCCGAGGCCGTCGACGCGCTGCTCGCCGACCCCAACGGCCGGCTGACCCCGCTGCGCGGCAACGAATTGTGGCAGATCGCGGTGCTCGAACTGTGGTTGCAGCGCCAGGGCATCACCGGGCCGGCCGCATGACCGAGCTGATGCCCGGCGGCGGGCACTCCGAGGCGATCACCCTGGGGCTGCACGATGCCTCTCCCCCGGACATGGTCGACGCGATGTCCGACGATGTGGTGCTCGAATTGGGTTGGGGCCGATTGATCTTCGGGCAGACCTTCGCCGACCAGGACAGGCTGGCCGCCGTGCTGGAGCACGAGGAGCACGGCCGCCGCGACATCTGCATCTACGCCCGCGAATCCCATGTGCTGGTGGCCCGCTCACCCGCCCAGCTTTTCATCGACCCCAGCCACACCTATCGGCTGCGGTTCACCGGCGAGTTCGAGGACCGCGAGCCCGTCGGGTTCACCGTCCGGCCGTTGCGTGACGAGTCCGAGGCCGACGAAATCAACCGCGTATACGTGCGCTGCGGCATGGTGCCGGCCCCCACCGAGGTGATCTGGAGCAACCACCTGCACGCCGACACCGTCTGCTACCTCGTCGCCGTGCGCGACGAAGGCACGGTGATCGGAACGGTCACCGGGGTGGACCACAAGCGGCTGTTCAATGACCCCGAGGACGGCTCGAGCCTGTGGACGCTGGCCGTCGACCCCTCGGCCGGCCTGCCCGGTGTCGGTGCCGCGCTGACCCGTGCGCTGGCCCGGATCTTCCGCGACCGCGGCCGCGCATACCTCGATCTGTCGGTGGCCCATGACAACGAGGCCGCGATCGGGCTCTACGAGAAGCTGGGCTTCCACCGCGTCCCGGTGCTGGCGGTCAAACGCAAGAACGCGATCAACGAACCGCTGTTCACCCACCCGCCGGAAACCATCGACGACCTCAATCCGTACGCCCGGATCATCGCCGACGAGGCCGTACGCCGCGGCATCCACGTCGAGGTGATCGACGCCGAAACCGGCGAGATGCGGTTGTCGCACGGCGGTCGCACCGTGATCACCCGGGAGTCGCTGAGCGAGTACACCTCCGCGGTGGCGATGAGCCGCTGCGACGACAAGCGGCTGACCCGCCGCATCGTCTCCGAGGCCGGTATCGCCGTCCCGCGCGGCAGGCTGGCCACCTTCGACGCCGACGACCACGCCTTCCTGGCCGAGGTCGGTGACGTGGTGGTGAAACCGACCCGCGGGGAGCAGGGCAAGGGCATCACCGTCGGGATCGACGGCCCCGAGGAACTCGACGCCGCCCTGGCCCGGGCCCGCGAACAGCACCCCGAGGTCCTCATCGAGCAGCGCGCCCCCGGCGACGACCTGCGGCTGGTGGTGATCGACGGCAAGGTGGTGGCGGCCGCGCTGCGCCGGCCCGCCGAGGTGGTCGGCACCGGCAAGCACACCGTGCGGGAACTGATCGAGACCCAGAGCCGCCGCCGCGCGGCCGCGACCGGCGGCGAGTCGCGGATCCCGATGGACGACGTCACCGAGTCGACGGTGCGCGAGGCCGGCTGGGCGCTGGACGACGTGCTGCCGGACGGGGTGCGGCTGCGGGTGCGCCGGACCGCCAACCTGCATCAGGGCGGCACCATCCATGACGTGACGGCCGAGGTCAATCCCGAGCTGCGGCGGGTCGCGGTGGCCGCCGCCGAGGCCGTCGGCATCCCGGTGACCGGCATCGACCTGCTGGTGCCGGACGTGACCGCCGAGGAGTACGTCTTCGTCGAGGCCAACGAACGTCCCGGGCTGGCCAACCACGAACCGCAACCGACCGCGCAGGCCTTCGTCGACTTCCTCTTCCCCGGCCGGCCGGGGTTACCGCAGGCCTGGACCCCGGAGGAGCCGCCCGGGCGGGACTGAGCTCACCAGGTGCTGGTGCGCAACACGATCTCGGCGGCCAGCTGTGCGGTGGACTCGGCGGCGTTGCGCCGCCCGGTGAACTCCACGAGCCGGAAATCGCTGTAGACGTAGCGCTGGCTGGCCTTGGCGGCCGCCCGGGCCGCGGGCGTGCTGACCAGCGCGGTGGTGTTGATCTCGACCGGCGGGCAGTTCTCGTCGCGGACCACGCCGTTCTGGTCCGGCACCCTTGGGTGGCCGCGGTCGATGACCACCAGCCCCGTGAACCGGTCGAGCCGGGTCGCCGCCAGCTCCCAAGCCAGATCGGCACCGGCGCGGTCGCCAACCAGAACGCCCCACCGCACGTCGAGGGCGTCGAGGATGCCGACGACGGCCTTGGGGTGCAGCCGGGGATCGGCGCCGACGACGACCGTGCGAGTGGAGGCGGTGTGCAGCCGCTGACACACCGCGTCGTACGCGGCGGGTGCGTGCTGGGCCGCGCCCAGCACGACGACGAAGGGCCCCTTCTCCGGACCGGTAACGCTGACCGGAACTCCGAACCCGTCGACAGTCACCATTGTCGAAGGCATCAAGTCACGCTACTGGAGAGCCGCCTTTCGCCGCGGCGTTTCCGGGCGGTCTCTTAGGCGCTTATCAGGAAGCCCGAATCTTGGCTGCCTGCTTGGCGACGACGTCCAAGAACGTCTGCGGCAGTGACGCTTTGGCTTCGATTGCCGGATCCGCTGTGGGGAACGCGATTCCGAAAGTCGACAGCGCCCCGACGTTTTGGAAGGCCATGTAGACGCTGCTGGGCACACCCTGGAGTTGCATCGTCTGCTGGTAGGCCAGCACGCCGCGCTCGGTGCCCGGGAGCCGGGTGGTGGTGATGGGGATGCCCTCGGAGTTCGGGTCGAAGAACGCTTCGAACTTCGCGCAGCGGTTCGCCGTGGCCTCCAGCTGCTGGAGGTCCAGCGGCCAGGACAGCACGGTCATCACGATGCGCACACCGTCGTAGGACACCGCGTACTTGGTGGCGCTGCCGGGGCCGCGCTGGGCGGATCTGGCGATCACGTCGGTCAGCGCGTTGGCGCAGCCCGCGGGCCGGGACAACATCGACCCGGGGCCACCGGCGCCGTCGGGCTGTCCGGGCTTGTCGTGGATGCGGTCGAACTGCACGCCGGCCTCGAGGTCGGCGCCGGTGAGGGTGACCTTCTCCAGTGTGGCGCCGGGCCAGGTCGGGGTGCCCGCCACCGTCTGGCCGCAGCCGGCGAGCAGCAGCGCCGCCGCAACGGCCAGCACACCCCGCCCCACCATGAGCAACAGGCTACCGACGCAGTGCGGTGGTGATCGTCGGGCGCACCGGCGCGCCGCCGTCCACCAACTCCAGCACCGCGTCGATGTCGAGGTGCGCGGCCAACAGGTCGGCCATCAGGTCCAGCTGGGCGTCGCGGCGCCCGGCGACGTTGACATCGGCGGCGACGCTGAACCCGTGCCGGCCCGCGACCGCGGCCGCCGTCTGCAGCCAGTGCCTGCGGAACTCGTCGTTGTCGAACAACCCGTGCCAATGCGTCCCGAACACCCCGGCCCGGCGGTAGCCGCCCGGGCGGCCGCCGGCATCGAACCAGCCGTCCTCGGCGCAGCGGACCACCTGCCCGTGGTGGATCTCGTAGCCGCTCAGCGGGGCCTCCCAGCGGCGCAACTCCTTGTCGGGGGCGAACGCGATGTCGGCGTCGAGCAGCCCCAGGCCGGCGACCGCGCCGGTGCGGGACTCGACGGTGTCGTCGATGCGCTCGCACAGCATCTGGAAGCCGCCGCAGATACCCAGCACCACCCGCCCGGAGCCGACGTGGGCGGCGATCGCGTCGGCCAGCCCCCGCTCGCGCAGCCAGGCCAGGTCGGCGACGGTGGCCTTGGTGCCCGGGATGACGACGACGTCGACGTCGGCGATGTCGGCCGGGTCGGTGACCCAGCGGGCCAGCACCCCGGGCTCGCAGGCCAGAGCCTCGATATCGGTGGAGTTGGAGATGCGGGGCAGCCGGATCGCGCCGATGCGCAGCCACTGCCGTCCCTGGGGAGGGGCGGGCACGCCGACGACCTCGCGGGCCGACACCGACACCGAATCCTCGGCGTCGAGCCACAGCTCGTCGCTGTGGGGAACCACCCCGTAGGTCGGCCTGCCGGTCAGCGCGGCGAGCTGGTCGAGCCCGGGTGCGAGCAGGGCGGGATCCCCGCGGAATTTGTTGATGATGAAACCGGCGATCAGCGCCTGGTCCTCCGGCGCCAGCACGGCCACCGTGCCGAACAGGTGGGCCAGCACGCCGCCGCGGTCGATGTCGCCGACCACCACGACCGGGATGTTCGCCGCCCGCGCGAGTCCCATGTTCGCCAAATCCGTTGCGCGCAG
>JAGQTW010000356.1 GCA_020438785.1 Mycobacterium sp.
GGCGGGATGTGCCGGCCGGCGTTGTACTGGTCACCGGAGTACTTCGGCAGCAGCACGCCGACCCCGGCGTAGGCATAGCGGGTGAACCCCGAGCAGTCGTAGCCGATCTTCCCGGCGTCCTGCTCGACACCGGCGCTGGGCCCGTTGATGGCGCCGCCGCCCCAGGAGTAGGGCACGCCGCGCTGCGAGGCGCCCCGGGCGATCACGTACTCGATGGCCTGCGGGCCGCTCACCCGGCCGCCCGGCACCGCGGACGCCGGGCTGCCGCCGATGCCCAGGCTGGACAGGAACTTGCGACCCAGGTCCATCGTCGCCTGGGTGGCCTGCATGGTGGCCTGCAGCGAGGCGTTCGCAACCGCGGCCGGGTCACCTGGCGCGCCGGCGCTGAGGATCTGCGGCAGCGTCGGGTCCCACAGACCCGGGTCGGCGTTGGCGGGCGTGGCCACACCGACCGCCACGCCCACTGCCACCAGGACCGTCCCGACCGCGCGCAGCCGCCGAGAAACATTGCGAGACATGGGAATCACTCCGTCAGTTGATGTAGCGAACGACGAACGGCGTCATGCCGCTGGTGCGTACCGGCGAAATCTTCACCGTCGAGCCGGTGTAGGGGGCTTCGAGCATCTGGTTGTTACCCAGATAGAGCGTCACGTGCTGGCTGCCGCCGGGGCCGTAGAAGATCACGTCGCCGCGGCGCATCTCGGCCGACGGGATCTTGGTGCCCATGTTGTACTGCGACCCCGAGTAGTGCGGCAGCTTGATGCCGACGCCGGCGAACGAATACAGGATCAGACCGGAGCAGTCGAACCCGACGGTGCCCGCGCCGTCGTCGATACCGTTGGTGGGGCCGTTGGCGTTGCCGCCACCCCACGAGTACGGCACCCCGATCTGCGACATACCGCGCTTGATGACGTACTCGACGGCCGTCGAGCCGTAGACGACCGGAATCTGGCCGTTGGTGATGCCGGTGGAATCCGGCTTCAGGATGCCGAGCTTCTGCAGGAAGCTCTTGCCGAGCTGCTGGGTGGTCTGCAGCGAGCTGGACGCGATCTGCAGCACGGCGTTGATGATCTGGATCGGGTCACCGGAGACGAAGGCGCTGGGCACCGCCGGCAGCGTCAGATCCCACTCCGAGGCGTTGCCGTAGGGCACCTTGGCCCCGCCGGGCGCGGTGCTGGAGCCCGGCGCGGCCGGATCCCAGCGGTCACCGGAGCCGGCGGCCCCGGGTGCAGCGGCCTGGGGCGCCGCGGACCGGCTGCCGGCCGGGGCCGACCAGTTGCGGGCGGCGTCCAGCTTGGCCTGCGCGGTCTTGCGTTCGGCCGCAAGCCGGTCGATCTCCGACTGCTGGTCGCGGAAGATCTGCTGGGCCTGGGTCAGCGCCGACACGGCCGCGTTCTGGCTCGCCTCCGCGTCGGCGACGGCCTGGTCGGCCTGCTTCTTGGCCAGCCGCGCCGCCGACTCCTTGTTGACCTGTTCGGTGCGCGCCTTCTGCAGATCGGCAATGACCTTCTGCGAGCTCAAGGCCAGGGTCTGGCTGGCGGCGGCGTTGGAGAGCATCTCCTGCGGGTCACCGGCGAGCACCATCGACGCCGAGGGGCCGTTGACGTAGGTGGCGGCGGCGAAGGTGTCGAAGCGCTGCTGCGCCGCGGCGATGGCGGCGGTGGCGTCCTTGACGCCCTGGGCGCTGGCATCCACCTGCTGCTGGGCGGTGGTGGCGGCATCGCGGGCGGACTGGACGTCGACGAGCGCCTTGTTGACGGCCTCCTGCTCGGCCTGCACCTTGGCGCCGATCTCCTGAAGCTTCTGGTTGGCCTCGGCGACATCGGCGATCAGGCTCGCCATGGTGTTGGGCGCCGGCTCGGCGTGCGCCACACCCGGCATCGAGATGGTCATGGCAGCGGTCAGCACGAGCGGACTCACCCGCATGGTGAGTCGGGCGGCGGGGCGGATAGGAGAGCCGCGATGGGAACGTCTCATTCGACTCTGAATCTCCTTGCTCGGGCGTGGGTCACGCCAGTCACATCCATAACTTTTGTCACACCTGTAACAATGGCGACAGTTGCACCATAGGTCACATTTGTCGCAGGGGAAACTTGGGTCAAGAATTACAACTTTGTAATTCGGCCTATGTGACCGAATAGTAATCTTATTGATTTGCCAAACAAAACTATGTTGGCAGGTCAGCACCCATTTCTGCGTGATCCGTACTCTTTGCCCGATTACGCAGCACCCGCGTCAAAATCGTCGCCGCGGCGACTGCCAGCACGAGCACGATCGTGAATGTCGTCCAGGGGAAAATCGGCGTTCGCAATTGGTCGACGAAGGCCTGTGCGCCCACCACCGGATTGGGGCTGGTCTTGGCGACGTCCTGGCCGGCTTCGAGGGTCACCCGGTCGTAGCTGGTGCTGTACGTGCCGGCCCATCCCGGGCTGAGCACCAGCACCGTGGCGTCCGGGTGCACCTCCCCGATCTCGGTGGCGACGTCACGCAGTGGGGTGTCGATGCCCGGGCTCTTCTCCATCACCACGACCTTGAGGTCGATGCCACTCGCCTTGGCATCGGCGACGACCTTCTGCAGGCCGGCGACATCGGCGGCCGGCGCGGCAACACCGTCCTTGGCGATCCGGGCCTGCACCTTGGCCATGCACTGGTCGAGCGGTGTCGACGGCTCGAGTCCGACGCTGCTGCACACCTCCACCGGAATGAAGCTGGGCACGGGTGGGAACGTCACGATCTCAGACGGTACCGCGGGCGCCGATCGGGGGTGGCAGCACGCGCCGACGAGGACAAGACTGGAGTCCGGGCGGCACCCCGCCGAGCAGACCCCCCTCTTTGCAGGACAACCGTACTGTTAGTATTGAGAGGTCGTCGACACAGCCCGTTGACGCCGATCACCAACGCCGGGAGTTGATGTGAGCAGCAATGATTCGCTGAATTCGTTTGGAGCGCGCGACACCCTGAAGGTCGGCGACAAGAGCTATCAGATCTACCGCCTCGATGCGGTGCCCGGCACGGAGAAACTCCCCTACAGCCTCAAGGTGCTGGCCGAGAACCTGCTGCGCACCGAGGACGGCGCCAACATCACCTCCGACCACATCGAGGCGATCGCGAACTGGGATCCCTCGGCCGAGCCGAGCATCGAGATCCAGTTCACGCCGGCGCGGGTGATCATGCAGGACTTCACCGGGGTGCCGTGCATCGTCGACCTGGCCACCATGCGCGAGGCCGTCACCCAGCTCGGCGGCGACCCGGAGAAGGTCAACCCGCTGGCCCCCGCCGAACTGGTCATCGACCACTCGGTGATCCTGGACTTCTTCGGCGGTCCGAATGCGTTCGAGCGCAACGTCGAACTCGAGTACCAGCGCAACGGCGAGCGGTATCAGTTCCTGCGCTGGGGCCAGGGCG
>JAGQTW010000357.1 GCA_020438785.1 Mycobacterium sp.
GTGCCCTCCGAGCCGATGATCAGCTGGGTCAGGTCATAGCCGGTGGACAGCTTGGTGACCTTGCCGCCGGTGCGGATCAGTTCGCCCGTGGGCAGGGCGGCTTGCAGCCCGAGCACATTGTGGCGGGTCACGCCGTACTTGACCGCCCGCATGCCGCCGGCGTTGGTGCCGACGTTGCCGCCGACGCTGGCGCTCAACTCGCCGGGAAAGACGGTGTACATCAATCCTTCTGCGGCGGTGGCGGCGTCGAGGTCGGCCAGGGTGACCCCCGGCTGCACGACCGCGACCTGGTTGTCGGTGTCGATCTCCAGGATCCGGTCCATCTTCTCGAAGCTGACGAGCAGGCCGTCCGGGCAGGGCCGCGCCGCCGCCGAAAGGCCGGTTCCCGAGCCGCGACCGGTCACCGGGATCTGCAACCGGGTAGCGGCGGCCAGCAGTGCGGCGACCTGATCGGCGGTCTCGGGACGGGCCACGAAGCGCGGGGCGACGGGCTCGCCGACCAGCGCCTCGTCATGCCGGTAGTCGGGTCCGATCCGCTCACCGGTCAGCAGGTGGGACTCGCCGACGATGCCGGCGAACTGCCGCGCAGCGTCGGTTCCGTTTCGGGCGAGATCGGCATCCATCAGCGCTCCATCTTCTGCTCCGGCTTAGGTCCAGATGCTACGGCGAGGCCGAATGCACGCGATCACCTCCTGGCCGCCCGGCACAAGCGGGACTATCGTCGAGTCCCGGGTTCCGGCCGGAGGCAGCCATGTCAAAACAACGCGATGACGTCCCGATGATCACATCGTTGAGTCCTGCGGCCCGCATCCTCGGGCCGAGCACAAGCGCGACTTTGCGTCCGCTGCTGCGCCGCGGCTTCGCCCCGCGTCGACGGGCGCTGGCCCTGGTGGGTGGTGCGCTCGGCCAGTGCGCCGCCGGTACGTCCGTGCACCAGACCACGCTGGGCGGGGTGCCGGTTGAGATCGCCACGCCGCCGCGGTATGCGGGCGCCGCCTCCATCGTCTACCTGCACGGCGGTGCCTACGTCGCGTTGGCACCACGTGGATATCGACGTCTGGTGACACGGCTTGCGCTTGCGACCGGGTGCCGGGTCGTCGCCGTCGACTACCGGCTCGCGCCCGAGCATCCGTATCCGGCCGCGCTTGAGGACGCCGTCGCCGTGTGCACTGCCGAACGGGCTGAGCGCCCGCACGAGAAGTTTGTGATCGCGGGAGATTCCGCCGGCGGGGGACTCACCGTGGCGACCGCTATCGCCCTTCGGGATCGTGGTTACGAGCTGCCCGCCGCGCTGATCTGCATTTCGCCGTGGGTCGACCTCACCTGTTCCGGGGACAGTGTGACCACCCGCGCACGCCAAGAACGGATACTGTCCCCGGCGGGGCTTGCCGCCGACGCGCGCCTGTACGCGGGTGCCGAGCAGTTGGACAGCCCGACCGTCTCACCGCTGTTCGCGGATCTGAGTGGCCTGCCGCCGATGATGATCCAGGTCGGGGACGACGAGGTGTTACTGGATGACGCCACGCGGCTGGCGGATGCGGCACGACATGCCGGCGTGACGGTCAGTCTGCAAATCTGGCCTCGGCTCTGGCACGTATGGCACCTCTATGCCGGCCTTCTGCCCGAAGCGGACGCCGCGATGCGCGCGATCGCGGACTTTGTCCATGAACCCTCGGCGTCATAACGCCCCAAAGCCATCGCTCGCGAGCTATGGGTGCGAGTCCGAGGAGTACAGTTGGAGGGACGCTCAACGTCGAGCGTTGTCGATCGCGAGGTCTGAGCCATGACCATATTCCGCGAAGCCGCCTCCGCGCTCCTCGGTGCGACTGCCTTGGCGGCCTCCATCCTCTTCGCAGCCCCGCTGGCGGCGGCCGACCCCGGCCCGGCGCCGTCCGCTCCCTGCTACAACGGCGTCACCCCGTTCAATCCCTACGCCAACAACTGCGCCATTCCCTACCGCCCGCACCGCGTTCTGGGGTCGGCCCCGGACCAGACCGCACTCATCAACTGCAGCATCGGGAGTGAGGCGTTACGCGCGCTGTGTATATCGCAGTTCGTCAATGGTGGGCCGCCGATAGGGCCGGGCATCGTGGTGGGCATCGGTTAGCTCCTGCAGCGGGCACTCACCACATCCCGTCACTGACCTTCTCCATGCCGGGGTCGCCGAGTGGGATCACCGTCTTCGGGTCGACCGGCACGAACGGCTCCTCCCCGTCACCAAGCACGTCGCCGACGGCCTTGACCTCAGTCAGGATCTCCGACGGCGCCAGGTCCTCGGCATCGGCGTCGTAGTAGTCGAACCACGGCAGACCGGCGTCCACATAGGCGTCCCGGTCGACCGGCGTCGAGGGCGGTAGTTCCCCGGTGATGGCGGTCCACTGAGCGGCCGAGCACAGGTGGACGAACACCCGCAGGGCCCCGCTCTGGTCGTAGTCGGTGAGGGGGCGCTTGTCGGCGTAGACCTCCTGGCGCATCCGCCCGCCCGCTCCCAGCCCCATGTCCGGTGGGGCGCACGCAATTGGCGCCGCCCCCATCGACATGTCCGCGTAACGCTCCCGCCGCGCCTGCTGTGCCGCGCGCCATGCCGCCAGTGCCTGCTCGGTCAGGCCGACCGCCCGCAATTGCACGCCACCATGCGCCTCTTGCCCGGTGACCTGCCCTTCGACGGTGGCGCCGGAACCAAGGGGCACGGCCACGAACTGGCGGATGAAACCATCGCCGGCGTTGATGCCGTCCAGCCACGGCTGATCGGGCAGGGCGACGTAGTTCTGCGGATCTTTGACCAGTCGCTCGATCCAGGGCAGGCCGCTGACCGCGCACACCTTGCCCACGCCGACCTGCAACGCGGCCGGCTCGGAGGCACGGAACGACAGCCACATCGCCTCACGCTGGTAGATGGGCAGCATCACCCCGCCACGCGCCAGCCACTCCGCTGGCGCGGTGTCGGGGTAGTCGGCCACCCGCCGCAACGGAAACCGGCCCAGACCCGGCGGCAACGGATGCAATCCCTTCTCCGGGATTCGCAACGTCCGCTGAAAGTCGATCGTCACCGAGCCCAGCACCAACTGATCCCGGACGATCCTCACCGACGGCTTTCCACTCATGACTCCCCCAAACTGTTTGTGTGTGTTGCCAACATCTGTAGCAGCGCCCACTGACAGAACTGGGTCGTGCGTGAGCCCACGCGGCGAGACCTGCGCGTCGCATGGTGCGAATCCAGGTGACTGAACAGGGGTCAACGGCGTCGAAGAGACGCCCGGGTTGCGTTGCCGAGGCTAAGTGATGCCGTCGGTCGGCGGGCCGATGAATTCAAGGCCGGCCCGAATTGCGGGCCGGTGGCGCAGGATTCGGTAGTGCGCCAATCGGCCGAGCCCCCGTGTCGTCAAGAACTGTGCGCCCGGCCATGACGTGGCCACGCGTTCACTGGCGGCATAGGGGCTGTCCGGGTCGTCGGGGTCGTGGATGAGGAGAAGCGGCGGGTGGTTGGCCAGGCGACCGTTCCATGTCAGGTTCGTCTCGTGCAGCTGCATTCCGATGCGGGTCTCGAGGCGGCGGTGCAGGCCCGCCCGGATCCGGCGACCGAAGCCGTGGCGGGCGGCGAACAGATCCAGATAGAGGGGAAATTCGCCCATGGGCGCCAAGAAGACCAGGCGCCCTACCGGCGTGCCCTGAGCTGCCGCCAGAGCAGTCGAGTTAGCTCCGAGCGAGTGGGCGACGACCGCATGCGCCGGCCCGTGGGTCTCGATCATGGCCGCAATCGCGTCGGCACACTCGATGGCGGTGGTGCGCCCGGGCGCGAGCGCACCCGGATCCGATTCGTTGTGGCTGGGCAGGTCGAACGCAATGACCCGATATCCCGCCTCCACGAGTGGCTTGACGAACACCGCCAAATGCGCGCGCTGGCCGCCCCAACCGTGCACGAGATATACCGGCGGCCCCTCGCCCCACTCCTCCCCGGCGACCCGATGCCCGTCCCAGAAGGCCTCTATCGATCTTCCCGGTGGAACACCCGGCGGCATTTTGAGGCTCGACTCGAGAACCGGCGGGGTGCACCACAACTCGACGGCCCACCGCGATCCCAGAGCAGGCGCCAACCGCTCGAGCAACCAGAAGCGTCGGCGCACCGACGCAGCGACGGGCGGCAGCACGCCGGAGCCTTCGGTATCGAGCGGTGCCACCTCGCCGGCCGGCGCGTCTGCCGACGCTGGTCCAAATGCCCCCTCAGTCATCACCTGCGATCGTAGTGGGGCGGCGCTGTTACCGACATCGGCATGGCCCGGCCGCAGATCGTCTTCGCCGCTGCGCAGGCTCCCCGGGTCGAACATGATCGCCTGAATCGATGGCCTCCCAGCAGCGCAACTCAGCTGGCGGCCGCCGCGTCGCGGTTGGTTCAAGTGTGCCGGGACCATTACCGACACTTCCGAAATGGTATCCTCAAACCATGCTGGCAACCATCGACGCGGGGGGTCGAGTCGTCGTTCCCAAAGAAGTCCGCGAGCGTCTCGGATTGCGCCCCGGCAGCCGGATCGTGTTGACAGAGGTCGAAGGACACCTTGAGATCTCGCCGGCGACTACGCCCGTGCGGCTCGTTGATCACGGGGGCGCTCTGGTGGCGGTCGCCGACACGGATCTTCCGGTCCTCACCGCCGAGCAGGTCCGGCATGCAGTGGAGGCCACCCGTCGGTGACCGCGCTCGATACGAGCGTCGTCATCGCAGCCTTCGCCCCTTGGCACGAGGCACATGCGGAGGCGCGCCGCGCTGTAACACCCGACGCGGTCGTCCCGGCACATGTGGTGACGGAAACCTACGCTGTGCTCACGCGCATGCCTGAGCCGTTCCGGATGGATGCCTCGACAGTGGCTGCCTATCTCACCCGCCAATGGGGCGGACGTGTCATCGCCCCGGACGCGGCGCTGTACGAATCACTGACAACAGCTGCCGCGAGAGCCCGCGTGATGGGGGGCGGTACGTATGACGCCCTGGTCGGACTCACCGCCCATAGTTTCGGCCACGAGTTGTTGTCGCTCGATCTCCGGGCTGAACGGACTTACAGAGCACTGGGGATCGATTGTCGCCTCCTCGCCCAGTAGCTCCCACCCACCCGTGGTCGAACCCCGTGCGTTTGCGGGCTGAACGCACGTCACCCCCATGATGAGACCAACGGGCCAAGCTAATCCTGATTCTGTGCTGACGTCCCGTAGTCCCAGGACACCGTTCTAACGGGTGTCACGCGGATATAAGCCGCGCCGGGTCGGGGTGCCGTGGGCCATTCGGACTCTGGCACGCCACGCGCCCGGGCACCCTCCCTCGATAGCTGAAGTGCTTCGCCTGGTTCGCGAACAATCCGGGCGCGACCCTGCAACATCACTCCCCGGATATCCGCCATGGTGGATCCGTCCTCGAGCAGAATGCTCACGTGCGGGTTCCGTTCGATATTGGCAACTTTGTGGGTCCCGTCGCGCACACCCATGACGATGTCTCGGCCGAGGCGGAAGTATCCAAGGGGCACGGTGTGCGGGAATCCATCCTCGTCGATGGTGCTCAGCATCGCCCAACCCGGGCGGCTGTCGAGATAGGCCGCAACTTCTTCGTCACTGAGTTTCCGTGGCATGAGAAGAGGTTAGGCGCCCTTCGGAGCCTTCAGCTTGAAGAGTCGATGGAACTGACGACGAGTTGGAACGGGCCCTCCTGCTTGTCGAGAATGTAGAGCGCGACCCGCCTGATGGTCGACGGGTCCAGCGGCGCTGCACTCGGTACCGGGTCGAGGAACATGCCCACCGGCTCAAAGCTGCTGGCGGGCAGGTCGTAGGTCCGCCGGACGCCGGCGTCGGTGGCGAAGCGCTGGATGTAGGACCAGGGCTGCCCCGTCTCCACCTTCAACACGTATGTCTTGCCGTCACCTAATGCTCGCACCCGCAGTGATGTCGCGCCGGTTGCCCGGCGCCCGATCTCGGGGTCGACCGGACCGCGGGCCGAGGCGAATCCGCCATTGTTGTCCAGCGAGATATTGCCCGAGAACACGAGGCCACCGTCGCCGAAGGCGACCGTCGAGGTGGACCGGCCACCCATGACGGGGTCGTTGACCGTCGTCCAACCGGCCACCGCGGCGGGATCACCGAGGTCGACGAGAACCACTGGCCCGGCCGCCGGGGCGGACGGGCGAGGTTGATCTGCCCGGGCGATGAACCCGCTGCTCCCGTAGGCCCCGATCAGTACCGCCAAGCACGTGATAGTCAGAGCTGTCCGCGCCCACCACCGCTGGTCACTGCACATTCCCCCAATGTAGGGGCGTGGAGTGCGCATTGGACCGGGACCCAGATTACGAAATCAGAACCGGGAACCCGCGGCAGCGCAATCCGGAGAGTTCGGCGCTGGCCGCGACGACGAGGTCGGGGATCGACGGGCCGCGGTTACGCAGGGCGGGCAGCAGCCGCATTCGCAATCGGTGATCCACGAATCTGTGATTGGCCTCCCTGGCAGAATCGAGTCATGCGAAATCTCCTACGCCGCCCCGCCATCGCCATTCTTGTGGCCACTCCTCTCACTGCCGTGTCGCTATCCGGCGCCGGGATCGGTTCGGCAGAGCCGCTCAATTGCGTCAACGGACAATTCTGGGATCCGATTACCAACACCTGCCAGACACCGCAGCCGGCAAAAGACTGTGCGCCCGGTGAGTACTGGAACGCATTGTCCAATGTGTGCCGGCCACTGGGTCAGCTCTAGTCCGCCCCTTCGCGGCCTGGGCGGCACGGCAGTGGTGATGCGCTCAGCGGGTTGATCCAGCGGAGTCCGGGGAGGCGCATGAAATCCGTTTCGGCAGAGACTAATTCGGTCTCGTGCTCGACGGCAGTAGCTGCCAGTTGCGCATCCGGCACGAGATTGCCGGTAACCTCCACTTGTTCGCGCAGTCTCGCCCAAACCCGGGCCGTGTTCTCGGTCGCGGGTGGGATCCACACCACGGGTGCGGCGAGCCAATCGGCGACATATCGCCAGGAGTCGGCAGCGCACAACATGTTCTCGGCGACGCGTGGGTGGGTGACGGTTCGGAGGAATGCAGCGAGCGTTTGCCAGGGCAATCCGAAGCGGTGCGATTGATGGTCATCGCGTGATGCGGCTGGCTTGCCTAGGTCTCTCGCGAACTGCATCGCTTCGTTGGCGGCCTGGGAATCCTCTGAGGTCTAGCGTGGGTGGAATGGGGTTGTTCAGTCATGAGGAGTTCCGGGACCCGGCCGACGGCGTTGGTGGCGGCGCCAGTGGTGGGGTTGTTGAGCGAGCTAGGCGTGCTGAGGTGAGCCAGCAAGAGGCGGATGAGCCTGTGGTGGTGGGTCCGGGGTTACCGCCTGAGGATGGTTCGTGCGGTCAGTTCGCTGTGCAGTTTCACGTGTCTACGTCAATGTTGGTCGGGCTGACGCGTATTGCGGACATGCGTGGGGTGAGTGTGCCGGAGGTATGCCGGCAGGTGATCGGCGTGTTTGTTGCCCAGCAGGAGGGTGAGCTGGATGCATTGCTTGCTGCCGAGGCCGAGACGGCTGATTACCGACCGAGTTTGGGACAGGCGCAGTCGCGCCCGCAGTAGAGCTGCCGTGGGGACGGCTCTGTCATCGGGCCGCTCGCTTGTCTCACTAATTTGGCAGATCCGCCATTGCTCTGCCATCACGCGTGAGATTCCGCCACGTGCCTTGAGAACCGACATCGTCAGTCCGGCTATCGCGCCATGTTCGTGAAGCGCGACAGATGCAGCTGATGGGCCACGGTGACCGTTCGGGTCGGACCGGCACGGTGCTTGGCGACGATGAGGTCGGCCTCACCGCCACGGGGATCGTCGCTCTCGAAGGCGTCCGGCCGGTGCAGCAGGATGACCACGTCGGCGTCCTGCTCGA
>JAGQTW010000358.1 GCA_020438785.1 Mycobacterium sp.
TGCCGGTGCCGGAGGCCTCCTTGCCCGCCGTGGAGATCTGCTCGGACAGGTTGGCCGCCGGGTAGATCAGGTGGGCGTTCTGCACGTTGAAGTTCGGCAGGAACACCACTTTCATGAAGCGGTTGACGTCGGGATCGTTGTTCACCGTGGCGCCGACGGCGGTGATGAGCCGGATGATCCGCTTGGCCATGAAGTAGCCGGGCGCGGCCTTGCCACCGAAGATGAACGCCCGCGGTGCGATCGCGAAACTCGGATTGCGCTTGAGCCGGTTGTACAGCGTGATGATGTGCAGGACGTTGAGGTGCTGGCGCTTGTACTCGTGGATGCGCTTGACCTGGATGTCGAACATCCAGGTGTGGTCCAGTTCGATGCCGGTGGTGGCGTGGACGAACTCGGCGAGGCGACGCTTGTTGGCGCGCTTGACCTCTCGCCACCGCGCCCGGAACGCCGGGTCCTCGACGAAGTTCTCCAGCCGGCGCAACTGGTCGAGGTCGGTCAGCCAGCCGTCGCCGATGGTCTCGTCGAGCAGTGCGCGCAGGCCCGGGTTGGACAGCGCCAGGAACCGGCGCGGCGTCACCCCGTTGGTGACGTTGCCGAAGCGGTCCGGCCACAGCTCGTAGAAGTCCTTGAGCACACTGGCTTTCAGCAACTCCGAGTGCAGCGCCGCGACTCCGTTGATGGCGTGGCTGCCGACCGTCGCGAGGTGCGCCATCCGCACGCACTTGCCGTGGTCCTCGCCGATCAGCGACATCCGCGCGAGGCGGTCCTCGTCGCCGGGGAACCGAGTGCGCACCTCGTCGAGGAAACGGTCGTTGATCTCGTAGATGAGTTCGAGATGGCGCGGCAACGATTCCCCGAAGAGACCCAGCGGCCAGGTCTCCAGCGCCTCGGGCAACAGCGTGTGGTTGGTGTAGGCGAAGGTCTCCAGGGTGATGGCCCACGCCTCGTTCCAGGCCAGGTGGTGGTCGTCGATGAGCAGCCGCATCAACTCGGCCACCGCGATCGAGGGGTGGGTGTCGTTGAGTTGGATCGCCCACTTCTGCGGCAGGGCGGACAGCGGCAGCCCGGCGCGCTCGGTGTGGATGCGCACTATGTCCTGAAGCGAGCAGGAGACGAAGAAGTATTGCTGTTGCAGCCGAAGGCGTTTCCCGGCGTCGGGTTCGTCGTTGGGATAGAGCACCTTGGACACCTTCTCGGCGACCACCTCCTCCTCGACCGCCTTGTAGAAGTCGCCGGTGTTGAAGGCCTCCAGCGCGAAGGATTCCACCGAGCGGGCACTCCACAACGTCAGCGTGTTGCAGGTGTTGACGCCGTAGCCCTGGATGGGTGTGTCGTAGGAGACCCCCTTGATCACCTGCTGCGGGATCCAGCGGACGCGGTGGTGGCCGGCGAGGTCCTCGTACTGTTCGGTGTGGCCGCCCCAGTTGACGATGTAGCTGGCGTCCGGCTTGTCGATCTCCCACGGGTTACCGCGCACCAGCCAGTTGTCGGTCTTCTCGACCTGCCACCCCTCGTGGATCTCCTGGTCGAAGATGCCGAACTCGTAGCGGATGCCGTACCCGATCGACGGCCGTTCCAGGGTGGCCAGCGAGTCCAGGTAGCAGGCCGCGAGCCGGCCCAGGCCGCCGTTGCCCAGCCCGGGCTCCTCCTCGCAGGCGATGATCTCGTCGAGCTCCTGACCCAGGGCGGCCAGCGCCTCCCGGGCCTGGCTCTCGATGCCGAGGTTGAGCAGGTTGTTGCCGAGTTGCGGACCCATCAGGAATTCCGCCGACAGGTAGCAGGTCACCTTGTTCGACAGGTCCAGCCAATCCTGGGTGGTGGCCATCCAGCGCTGCTGCATCCGGTCGCGGACGGCCAGGGCCAGCGCGCGGTAGTAGTGCTCGGTGGTCAGCGCGGCCGCCGGCCGGGCGATCGAGTAGGTGAGGTGGTCGCTGATCGCGCGGCGCAGTGCGTCGGGGGACAGGCCGGTACGGCTGTGCTCGTGCGGTGCGACCGGTACCGATGCGTCCGCGTCGAGACTTCCCACGTTGACGACATCGGTCATGACCCGCTCCTGAGGTTCTGGACAGCCGCTTTCAGGACCGGAGTGTGTCACCGCCATGTTTCGGAAAAGGGAGCCTGACGAGTCGCTCATGTGAACTGTTCGGCCGCCGCGTTCCACGGTCGCTCCTTGCCCGGTGCCCGCATCGGGTCTATACAGTTTCCGAGAGTTGTTCACCACGATCGGAGACCGACGATGACGTCGACAATCGAGGCCGGGGACCAGGTGCTGACGGCCGCCCGGGGCATGCGCGATCTGGTCGCGGCCGAGGCGGCGGCATCGGAGCGGGATCGCACCCTGACCGCGGCCCTCGTCGAGGAGATGTGGGCAAGCGGCCTGATGTCCTCGTTCAACCCGGTCGAGGCGGGCGGGGTGGAGCCGTCCTTCGCCGAGATGATCGAGACCTGGATCGAGATGGCCTGGCAGGACGGCTCGTTCGGCTGGATCGGGATCGCGAACCTGCCGTCGTCGTTCGCCGCGGCGTGCTACCTGCCCGACGAGGGCTTCGCCGAGGTGTTCACCGCCAACGCCAACCACGTCACGATGGGCGGCCAGTTCTTCCCCAACGGACAGGGTGTGGCCGTCGATGGCGGCTACCGGGTCAGCGGATCGTGGAGTTTCGGCTCGGGGACCGGCCACGCCGAGTATGTCTGCGCCGGTTTCTTCCCGATGGTCGACGGTCAGCCGGTGATGGCCCCCGGCGGTCTGCCCGAGATGCACGTGGCCGTGATCCCGCGCGACGAGATCATCTTCAAGGACGGCTGGCATGTTCAGGGCCTCAAGGGAACCGGCTCCTACGACTACGCCGT
The DNA here is from genome assembly GCA_020438785.1 of Mycobacterium sp. Lineage (GTDB taxonomy): Bacteria > Actinomycetota > Actinomycetes > Mycobacteriales > Mycobacteriaceae > Mycobacterium. The sequence goes on from JAGQTW010000358.1 coordinate 2,851, forward strand.
GGAGGACGTGTTCGTGCCGGCTAGCCGGACCTTCCCGCTGTTCTCCCACACCCCGAACCGGGGCGGCTCCCCGGCCACCCGGATGGGGTTGATGCCGGTGACCGCGGCCGGTCACGCATCGTGGGCGCTCGGCGTGGCCAAAAGCATGCTCGACGACGTCCAGGACCTGGCGGCCACCAAGTTCCGGATGAGCGACATGGCGTCGCTGGCCAGCAGGCCGACCTTTCAGAAGGACCTGGCGCTGCACGTCTCGGAGTGGCGGGCGGCGCGACTGCTGATCCTGGACGCCTTCGGCACCGCCGAGGCGGTCGTCGCCCGCGGTGAGGAACTGACCCCGACGCTGCGGGCGGACATGCGTGCCGCAGCGGTCTACGCCACCGATGTGGCGCGGCGCTGTGCCGAGTGGGCGCACCTGGCCGCGGGCACCACGTCGATCCGGGAGGGCAGCCGCCTGGAGCGGGCGTTCCGCGACATCTACACCGGGACGCAGCACGCATTCATCAGCGAGAAGGTCGCCATCGACGCCGCCCAGATCTGGCTCGGCATCATCGAGGACCAACCGGGCTTGTAGTTGCGTTTTCACCCATGAGACCGGCCGCGGGTCGATACTGAATCGAACTGCGACCAGGGGTGGGTCATGGGCAATGACGGCGTTCACGAGGTCGTCGGCGGCATCGGGCACTGGATCACCCGGCGGACCTTCTACTCCGGTGAGCACATCGCGATCGTCGACGGTGAGCGGCGGATCAGCTACGCCGAACTCGATCGGCGCACCGACCAACTGGCCTCCGCCCTGCGAGCGGGTGGTGTGCATCGGGGTGACCGCGTGGCCACCCTGCAACGCAACAGCGCCGAGTTCCTCGAATTGCTTTTCGCCACCGCAAAACTCGGCGCCATCTTCCTGCCGATCAACTTCCGGCTGGCCCCACCCGAGATCGCCTATCTCTTGGCGGACTCCGGCGCCGACGTGTTCGTGTGGTCGGGTCCGCTGTCCCAGCTGGCCCGTGACGCGCTAAGCGGTGAGGACGTGCGGGTACGGCTGCGGGTGACGGTCGGCGGCGACCCCGCCACCGATGAGGTCGACTACGAAACCCTGGTCGAATCCGGCGAATTCCGTGCGCTCGGCATGCGGGTGGACGGCAGTGATGTCGCCATGCTGATGTACACCTCCGGCACGACGGGCCGCCCCAAGGGCGTCATGCTGACCCACGACAACCTGCTGTGGAATGCGATCAACTATCTCAACGCCGGCATGCTCCGACCGACCGACCGTACGGTCACGGTCGCCCCGATGTTCCATATCGGGGCGCTGGGTTGCACCACTCTGCCCCTGCTGTACGTCGGTGGCACCGTCACCGTGCTGCCGTTTTTCGAACCCGCGCAAACCCTGGCGGCGATGGCGGACGAACGCGCCACGGTGCAATTCCTGGTTCCATCCATGTGGACCGCGCTCATGACCGTGCCCGAATTCGAAGGCTACGACCTGTCGTCGCTCGAGCTTGCGATCACCGGCGGCGCGCCCTGCCCGCTACCGGTGCTGGAGTACTTCCATGCTCGGGGTGTGCCGTTCCAGGAAGGCTTCGGAATGACGGAGACGGCGCCGGGCGCAACGCTGCTCGACGCTGACCACGTCAAGGAGAAGGCGGGATCCATCGGCCGGCCGTTCTTCTACGTCCAGATCCGCATCGTCGACGAGAACGACCGAGAGGTCCCCACCGGCGAGGTCGGCGAGCTCGTCGTGCGCGGACCCAACGTCTTCGCCGGGTACTGGGGGCTGCCGGACGCGACGGCCGAGGCGTTCCGCGGCGGCTGGTTCCACACCGGCGACCTCGGCCGGGTCGATGACGAGGGCTTCATCACACTCGTCGACCGCAAGAAGGACATGATCATCAGCGGCGGGGAGAACGTCTACCCCATCGAGGTCGAGCAGGTGCTGTGGCGGCACGAGGCCGTCCGGGAAGTCGCGGTGGTGGGTGTTCCGCATCCGAAGTGGGAGGAGACGCCGATCGCGGTGGTCGCCCTCGAGGACGGGGCGGACGTGACGGCTGACGCGCTGATTTCCTTCGCCCGGGAACGCCTGGCGCACTTCAAATGCCCGACCCGGGTCGAGTACGTCGCGGAGTTGCCGCGCAATGCCACCGGCAAGGTGCTCAAGAGGGACCTGCGCAAGCAGTTCGGTGGCGACGAGTCGGCCGTGCACCGTTGAGACGCGCTCGTCAATTCCGCGTGCGGGCCGCACGATCCGCAATTACGATCCCCGAGGTATGACGACCTGGTCCGGTCCGGTATGGCAGGGGGACCGGTCGGTCAGCCATCGACAGTCCCGGCGGATGAGCCGGCAGTTCTCCGAGGTCGGTGTCGGCATGCCGCCCGAGCGGATTCGCGAGATCGCCATGGGCCGGCCGGCCACCGAGGACGAACTGGTCGATGTGGGCTTCGCCCTGACGGTGACCCAGTTGCTCAACGAGAACCGGCGTTCCAAGCGGGGCCGCACCCAACGCCGTTGCACCCACGGGCTCATCGTGGTCGTGGGGACGATCGTGGCACTTAACGCGCTGCTGTGCCTGGGCCTGGTGCTGTTCATCCTCACCCAGCACACGTCTCCCTACTGAGGCCCGTACTGACCCCTACTGCAGTCGCGCGACCTGTTGGGTGCGGTTGCGCACCAGGTCGTTGTAGGCCTCGCCGGGGCCGACATGGTCCCACAGCGCCGGCGGGTAGTAGGTGACGTACATGGTGCGCCTGCCGCCGGCCCCGGTCGGTTCGGGGGAGGCGTGCATGACGTCCTGGATGTGGATGGTGACGTCGCCGGGTTCGGTGTCGATGCTGACGTAGGGCACTTCCGCGAGTCGCTGCGTCCACCCGTAGTGCACCGCCTGGCCGTGGCTGCCGGGAACCACCTGGAGGTTGCCGGTCTCGGCGCTGGACCCGGTCAGCTGAATGCCGATGCCGACGGCGGGGCACAGGATCGCATGCCCGCCAAGCCCGCAGTCCTGATGCCACGGAATGTTGGACAGCCCATTGGTCTTGCCGGGCACCTTCAGCAG
>JAGQTW010000359.1:0-1959 GCA_020438785.1 Mycobacterium sp.
GAGAAGCCGGCGTACTGCCGGATGGTCCAGGGCTGGTTGACGTACATCGTGGGGTACGGGCCGCGGATGAACGGCGGCTCGCCGGGGAAGCTGTCCAGCGGGTAGCCCGCGGCCGCGACGGCGTCCCGGTCGGCGCCGACGAACAGCGGCTTGACGCCGATGCCCTCCGGGGTCTGCCAGTCCAGCTGTTCGGCGGTGTAGCCGTGGGCCGCAGCAGCGGCCGAGATCTGCTGCGCCGCATCGGCTTCGGTGGGCGCGACGACTTGGTGGTCACCGCGCAGCGGGATGTCGGCGAAACTGGGTACCGTACCCGCGGAGACATCATAAGTAGTCACGTCACGCCCCCAATCGGGTGAGCAGAGCCGAAAGTGCTTCGACCGCATCGATCTTCGCGGTCAGGTACCCGTCGGGACGGGCCGCGGCGGGAACCTCGGCCACCGCCTTCTCCGGGCCGGCGAGATAGATCTGCTGTACCCCGGCCGCCCGCGCCGCCTCGACGACCTCGGTGACCTCGGTGCCGTAGCGCGCGTCGGTACCGCAGATCACCGCGATCTCGGCCGCGGCCTCCCGGACCGCTTCGGCGACGCCCGAGGCCGTAACGGTACCCGGGTTGACCGCCTCGATTCCGCCCGAGGCCAGCAGGTTCGCGGCGAAGGTGGTGCGGATGTTGTGCTCGGCCAGCGGCCCCAACGGCAGCAGCAGCACCCGCGGCCGGGAACCGGTGCGCTCGAGGTGCGCATCAGAGCGGTCGCGCAGCTCCTCGAAGCCGGCCGCGTAGCGCTGCACCGCGGCAGGGATGGCGTCCCGCGGCATGGGCGGCTCGCCGAGGTTGGGGAACTCGTTGACCCCGGTGATCGCGGTGCGGCGGTGCGCGATATCGGCCGACCGACTCGCGCGCACTTGTTCGATCTGCGCGGCGATGTGGTCGCGCGCCGCGGTGAATCCCCCGCGCGCCTCGATGTCCTGGAAGTGCGACCAGGCCTGGGCGGCAAGCCTTTCGGTGAGGTCCTCGACGAACCACGAACCGCCCGCGGGATCGAGCACCCGGCCGATGTGTGACTCCTCCAGCAGCAGCAATTGGGTGTTGCGGGCGATGCGCCGGGAGAACGCCGGCTTGATGCCCGGATAGCCGCCGGTGATCGCCACATCGAACGGCAGCACCGCAACGGTGTCCGCCCCGCCGACCCCGGCGCCGAACGCCGCGAGCGTGGTGCGCAGCATGTTCACCCACGGGTCGCGCTGCGCCATCATGGGCAGCGACGTGACCGCGTGCAGGGTGGTCGCGCCGCTGTCCGGCCGGCCGAGCACATCGGCGATCCGGGCCCAAACCCGGCGGGCAGCGCGAAACTTAGCGATCGTCATGAACTGGTCGTCATCGGCGACCAGCCGGAAACTGATCTGGCGCAACGCATCCGATACGTCCAGCCCGGCGTCCACCAGCAGCCGGACATAGTCCACCGCCGCGCCGAGCGCACCGGCGAGCTCCCACGCCGCGTTGGCGCCCCGGTTGTGCAAGGCCGGCCCGTCGATGGTGATGGCCCTTACCCCGGGCCTGCCCGCGAGCTTGGCGGCCACCGCCACAACCTCGTCCACCGACGGCGCGGCGCGGCCGGTCAGCGGAGCGGTCAGCGGGTCGACGCCCAGATCGATGGACATCGCCGCCCGCTTGGTGTCATCGGCCCCGGCAACGAGCGCCAGCACCGCCTCGGCCGCCGCCATGAACTCCGCGCCGGCGTCGACGATCACCGGAGCCAGCTCGAGGTACACCCCCTCGAGCAGGCGGTCGAGGTCGGCCGGTGCCACCCCGCCTTCCCCGACCCGCAGTGTCAGGGCGCTGACCCCGTCGCTCAGCGCGGCGAGCACCGCGGCGTTGCCGTCGGCGGCGGCGCCGTCCGAGTCGGCGGCCGGAAACGTCTCGGCAACCTTCCAGCCCGCCAGGACGTCGCGGTGGGCGTCCGC
>JAGQTW010000359.1:2093-6064 GCA_020438785.1 Mycobacterium sp.
CCGGGTGCTCTTCGCCAGCACTGCGGCCACCGCGGCGCGCCAGCGGGCGCGGCTGCTCTCCATGTCAACCGAGACCTCTACCGACACCGGCAACTCCTGTTGTCGCAGCAGGTGGCGGCCCGGGGACCGGACCAGCCACTCGCCAATCAGGCTAAATGATGGCCCCGACCCGGTCGTCGGCGACCGGCGGGCGGCGCCGGAGTTCGCCTCGCATCCGCCGGCACGTCACCGGGGGCACGTAACCTTGGTAAACGTGATGGCAGGGGTCCTGAGCACGCTGCGCAGTGTGCGTTCCGCGGTGGCGACCGCCGCGCGCCAGGTGCCGCGGAGCCGGATCATCATCGCCGGCGTCGCCGCTGTGATTCTCGTCGCAGTCGCGGTATGGGTGCCGCTGCCCACCGCCGTCCAGCTGCGCGACTGGGCGACCTCGGTCGGGCCGTGGTTCCCGCTGGCGTTTCTCGCCACCCACATCGTCGTCACGGTCTTCCCGTTCCCGCGCACCGCCTTCACCCTGGCCGCGGGCCTGCTGTTCGGCCCGGCCCTCGGGGTCGGGATCGCCGTGCTGGCCAGCGCGCTGAGCGCGGTGATCGCCCTGGTGCTGGTGCGGGCGCTGGGGCTGCAGCTCAGTGGGCTGGTCAGCCACCCCCGGGTGGAGTCGGTGGATGCCTGGCTGCGCAGCCGCGGCTGGCCCGCGGTGCTGTCGCTGCGGCTGATCCCGGTGGTGCCGTTCTCGGTGCTCAACTACGCCGCGGGCGCCTCGGCCGTGCGGGTGCTGCCCTACCTGCTGGCCACCCTGGTCGGCCTACTGCCCGGCACCGCCGCCGTGGTGATCCTGGGTGATGCGTTGACCGGCAACATCAATCCGCTGCTGGTCCTGGTCTCGGTCTGTACCGCCGCTCTCGGCATCGCCGGGCTGAGCTACGAGACCCGCCACTACCGCCGTCGGCACGCCGCCGCGGTGACCGATCCGGACGGCGCCCCGGCGGTCACCGGCTGATCAGCCCTCGTTCGCCCCGTGCCGGGGTGCGGGCTGGGCGGCCGGCGGGGCGCTCGGCTGCTGCAGGAAGTCGGTCGCCGACGGCTGGGTCTGCTGCGACAGCGGCGGGTATTGCGGCGTCGAGTACGACGGCGTGATGCCGGTGGGCACCGGCGAGCGCGCCTCCGCCTCGGCCTTGGCGACCGCCTGGGCGATGGCCGGGTCGGTCTGGGTGGTGAACCAGTCGGCGACCTCTTTGCTGTCGTCCTCGGGCTTGGGCAGGTTCGCCTCGACCGGCGAGGGCTGATAGCGGAACACGCCGTCGTCGCCGGGGGCGCCGAGCAGCTTGGTGAAGCCCTGCAAGGCCGAACCGAAGTCGCTGGGCACCACCCACACCTTGTTGGCCTCGCCCTTGGCCATCTGCGGCAGGGTCTGCAGGTACTGGTAGGCGAGCAGTTCGGGGGTGGGTCGGCCCGCCTTGATCGCGGCGAAGGTCTTCTCGATGGCCTTGGCCTGGCCCTGGGCCTGCAGGTAGGAGGCGGCCCGCTCACCCTGGGCGCGCAGGATCCGGGACTGCCGGTCGGCCTCGGCGGCCAGGATGGCCGCCTGCTTGGCACCCTCGGCCGCGAGGATCTGGGCCTGCTTCTGCCCCTCCGCCTGCTTGATCGAAGCCTCCCGGCTGCCCTCGGCGGTCAGGATCATCGCGCGCTTCTCGCGGTCGGCGCGCATCTGCTTCTCCATCGAGTCCTGGATGGACGGCGGCGGGTCGATGCTGCGCAATTCCACCCGCGCCACCCGCAGGCCCCAGCGGCCGGTGGCCTCGTCGAGCACCCCGCGCAGCTGACCGTTGATCTGGTCGCGCGACGTCAGGGTCTGCTCGAGCGTCATACCACCGACCACGTTTCGCAGCGTGGTGGTGGTCAGCTGCTCGACACCGACGATGTAGTTGCTGATCTGGTACACGGCGGCCTGGGGGTTGGTGACCTGGAAGTAGACGACGGTGTCGATGTTGACCGTCAGGTTGTCCTCGGTGATCACCGGCTGCGGGGGGAACGACACCACCCGCTCGCGCAGGTCGACCCGGGCCCGGATCCGGTCCACGAACGGCAGCAACAGGGTGAGCTGCCCGGACACGGTCTTGCTGTAGCGGCCCAGCCGTTCGATCACGGCGGCCTCGGCCTGCGGGATCAGGGCCACGGACTTGGCCACCACGATGATGGCGAAGATCACCAGCACCGCCAGGAGTACGAGTCCTGCGATCGCACCGTCCATCAGGGTTCCTTCCGTTGTTCGCCCGGGTGTCCCTAGACCTCTCGCCACACGACCGCGGTGGCCCCGTCGATGTGCATCACGGTGACGTGGTCGCCCGGCTCGTACACATCGTCGTCGTTCAGCGGGCGCGCCGTCCACACTTCGCCGTCCAATTTCACCTGGCCGTCGTGCCGGGAGACCCGGTCCAGCACCAGCGCGCTCTTGCCCTCCAGCGCCTTGACCGGGTCGAGCATGCCCTTACCGGCGAGGATCCTGCGCTTGAGAGCCGGCCGCACCAGCGCCAGCAGCAGGACCGAGACCACCAGGAACACCGCGCCGTCGGCCCAGACCGGCCAGTCCAACAGCCAGCTGGAACCGGCCGCCGCCAGCGCCCCACCGCTGAGCATGATCAGGAACAGGTCACCGGTGAGTGCCTCGGCACCGGCAAGACCCAGGGCGAAGACGAGCCAGATCAGCGCCGCGGGCATGCCGCCAGGATAACGCGCGATCTGGCGCAGCGGTGGCAGACGGCCTGTCCGGTGAACAACCACTACACTGCGAGCATCATGTGGTGCCCGAGTGTCTCACTGTCGATGTGGGCCAACGCCTGGCTTGCCGGCCAGGCGGCGCCGGACGATGTGCTCGACGCGCTATCGCTTTGGGCGCCAACACATTCGGTGACGGCCTATGATGCCGTCGCCGGTGGCCGCACCGGCCTGCCGTGGCCCGATGTCGACCCCGCGGGCGCGGTCTCGCTACTGCAGACGGTGCGCAGCGGCGCCGGGCGGCGCAGCGACGCCGACCGGCCGGCGCGGCCGGTGATCGGCGTGGTGCTGCCCGTACCCGGCGACGTCCGCGGCCTGCCCGCGGGCACCGGGTTCCAGCGCGATGCGCTCAACGCGGGTGAGGCCGTGATCGTCAGCTCCCCCGCCGGTGAGGCCATCGGCCTGGTGCCGGAATTCGAATACGACGAGGGCGACGGGATGGCCGACGAGGATCTGTCGCCCGAGTTGTGCCGGCTGTCGTGGACGGTCTACTCGGTGCCGTCCGTCCCGATCGCAGACCAGATGGATCTCGGGGAGGCCGAATACGCGTTGCGTTCGGCGGTGCGGTCGGCGGCCGAGGCGCTGGGCGCGATGCGGTTGGGCGCGGCCGGCGGTGTGGACGATCCGCGCGGGCTCGTCGAACAGGTGCTGGAGTCGAGCAGACACCATCGCGCCCCCGATCACGCCCCGACCCGGGCCCTTCGGGTGCTGGAGAACGCCGCTCACGTCGACGCGATCATCGCGGTCAGCGCCGGCCTGATGCCGATCGGGACGCAGAGCGCATCGGAGGCCCAGATCGCCAGTGACACGCTTCGGCCGCTGGCCTCGGTGGTGCGCTCGGCGCGGATCGCCGCGGTCACCGCGGTACTGCAGTCGGCCTGGATCTAGGGCCGAGTCGGTCGACCGGCCGCGGCGGCCGCGGCGCTGGCCACGCAGTCGGGGGTGCAGAATCGTCCGTCGACGCTCGATCCGTAGCCCGGAACCGGTTCGGCGCCGGGGACTCTGGCGGGCTCGCGCCCGTTGCGCAGTTCATCGAGCAGGTCGAGCACGAGGCGGGCGAACCGGCGTTGGGCGTTGGGTGTCGATGCCCGCGCGAGTGCGACGCCCAGGGCGTCGGCCTGTTCGGTGAGTTCGTTGTCGAGGTCCCAGACCACCTCGATGTGGTCGGCGACGAAACCGACCGGGCAGACGATGACGGC
>JAGQTW010000034.1 GCA_020438785.1 Mycobacterium sp.
GCGCCGAACCCGTTCGTCTCGGAGTCGTCGTTCTTCGGCTCGATCTACCCCAGCGTGCAGAACCTGCTGCTGGCCGCCCGCGCGATGGGGCTGGGCGCCTCCCTGATCACGCTGCCGCTGTGGAGCGTGACCTCGGCCCGCAGAATCCTCGGGCTGCCGCTGACCGTGACGCCGGTCTGCGTGGTGCCGCTGGGCTGGCCCCGCGGGCGCTACGGCCCGACCACCCGCAAGCCGGTCGACGAGGTGATCCACCTCGATTCCTACGGCAATCGGGCCTGGAAGGACTGATCAGCGCTTCGGCTTCGCGCCCCTTTTCTCCCGGACGCGGACGTTGATCCGGATCGGGGTGCCCTCGAAGCCGAAGGTCTCCCGCAGCCGGCGTTCCAGGAATCGCCGGTAGCCGGCTTCCAGGAACCCGCTGGTGAACAGCACGAAGGTGGGCGGGCGCGCGGTGGCCTGGGTGGCGAACAGGATCCGGGGCTGCTTGCCGCCGCGCACCGGTGGCGGGGTGGCCGCCACCACCTCCTTGAGCCAGGTGTTCAGCTGTCCGGTCGAGATGCGTGCGTCCCACGACGCCAGCGCGGTCTCCATCGCGGGCACCAGCTTCTGCACCGCCCGGCCGGTCTTCGCGGAGATGTTGACCCGCGGCGCCCACTGCAACTGCGCGAGCTCCCGATCGATCTCCCGGTCCAGCAGATAGCGCCGGTCCTCGTCGACCAGGTCCCACTTGTTGAACGCCAGCACCAGCGCCCGCCCGGCCTCGATCACCATCGACAGCACCCGCTGATCCTGTTCGGTGATCGGCTCGGAGCCGTCGATCAGGACGACCACCACCTCGGCGGCGTCGATGGCGCTGTGGGTGCGCACCGAGGCGTAGAACTCGTGGCCGCTGGCCTGGCCGACCCGGCGGCGCAGCCCGGCGGTGTCGACGAAACGCCAGATCTTGCCGTCTAATTCGATCAGTGAGTCCACCGGGTCGACGGTCGTGCCCGCGACGTCGTGCACCACCGAACGTTCCGAGCCGGACAGCTTGTTCAGCAGCGAGCTCTTGCCCACGTTCGGCTTGCCCACCAGCGCCACCCGCCGGGGCCCCCCACCGGTGGAGGCGGTTTCGGCCACCTCCGGCAGCGCGGCGACGACCTCGTCGAGCAGGTCGGCCACCCCGCGGCCGTGGATGGCGCTGATCGGGTGAGGCTCACCGATCCCGAGCGACCACAGCGCCGCCGCGTCGGCCTCACCCTTCTCGTTGTCGACCTTGTTGGCCGCCAGGAATACCGGCTTGCCGGAACGCCGCAGGATCCGGGCGGCCGCCTCGTCACCGGCGGTGGCGCCGACCACCGCGTCGACCACCAGAATCACCGCGTCGGCGGTCTTCATCGCCACCGCGGCCTGATCGGCCACCAACTGCTGCAGCCCCTTGGCATCGGGCTCCCACCCGCCGGTGTCCTGCACGACGAACCGGCGCCCGGTCCACGACGCGTCATAGGACACCCGGTCACGGGTGACGCCGGGCAGATCCTGCACGACGGCCTCACGCCGCCCCAGGATGCGGTTCACCAGGGTCGACTTGCCGACGTTGGGTCTGCCCACGACGGCCACCACCGGCGGCGGCCCGGCGTCCTCGACGGTGTCGTCGAACCCGCTGTCGGGGATCTCCCATTCGCTTTCGTCGGACCAGGTTCCGTCCTGCGTCATCGCACCGCCCCGCTTCGCTGTTCGACCAATTCGAGCAGGTGCGCCACGACCTGGTCCTGGGTCATGTCGCTGGTGTCGACGATCACCGCATCCGTCGCGGGCCGCAGCGGTGAGACCGCGCGGGTGGAGTCGAGATGATCACGGCGGCGCACATCGGCGAGCACGGTCGGATAGTCGTCGGGCAGTCCGGCCCGGATGTTCTGATTGTTGCGCCGCCTGGCCCGGGTCTCGGCCGAGGCGGTGAGGAAGATCTTGACGTCCGCGTCAGGCAGCACGACGGTCCCGATATCCCGGCCCTCGACGACGACGCTGTCGGTGCCGGCGGCCAGGTCGCGCTGCAACTCCACCAGCCGGGCACGCACGGCAGGAACCGCGGACACCGCCGACACGGCGCGAGTGACCGCCTCGCCGCGGATCTCGGCCGAAACATCCTCGGCGCCAAGGAAATCGCGGTCATGGTCCGGGTCGTATCCCACCGAGATCGGCACGTCGGCGGCGGCCGCGATGGCCTCGGGGTCGGCGAGGTCGACCCCGCGGCGCAGGATCGACAGTGTCACCATCCGGTACATCGCACCGGTATCGAGGTAGCGGGCGCCCATCGCGCGCGCCAATCCCCTTGACACCGTCGACTTTCCGGTCCCGGCCGGACCGTCGACGGCCACCACCACGGCGCTGCGGGTCACATGCCCACCGCCTTGTACAGGTCGCCGACTTCCTTGCGGGTCAGCGCCCGGATGCTACCGGGACGCTGGTCACCGAGGGTCACCGCGCCGATGTCGGTGCGCACCAGCGACTCCACCGGGAAGCCGGCGGTGGCCAGCATCCGGCGCACGATGCGCTTGCGGCCCTCGTGCAGGGTGACCCGCACGAGCGTCTTGCCGGGCACCGCGTCGACGACGGCGAAATCGTCGACCTTGACCGGCCCGTCGTCGAGTTCGATGCCGGCCCGCAGCGTCTTGCCCAGCCCGCGCGGCACCGAACCGGTCACCGTGGCCAGGTAGGTCTTGGGCACCTCGAAGGAGGGATGCATCAGCCGGTGCGCCAGTTCGCCGTCGTTGGTGAGTAGCAGCACGCCCTCGGTGTCGGCGTCGAGGCGACCGACGTGGAACAGCTTCTTGTTGCCCCGCACCCGATGCTCCACCAGGTCGCCGATGCAGGGCCGGCCGCGGTCGTCCGACATCGTGGAGTGCATCCCGCGCGGCTTGTTCACTGCCAGATAGACCATCGTGTCGTCGAGCACGATACGGGCCCCGTCCACCCGGATCTCCGCGGTCGCCGGATCCACCCGGGTGCCCATCTCGGTGACGACATGCCCGTCTACCTCGACGCGGCCGTCGAGGATCATTCGTTCGGCCACCCGGCGCGACGCAATCCCGGCCTGCGACAGCACCTTCTGCAGCCGGATGCCCTCCGGTTCAGCCATCGGTGTCACGGTCGACATCGAAGGTGATGTGCTGCTCGCCCTGCGGCGCGCCGGACAGCTTGGCGAAACGTGGCTCGCTGTCCAGGTTTTCACTGAGATCGTCGATCACGTCGACGTCGGGCAGCAGCGGCGCGATGTCGGGCAGGTCGGTCAGCGACGAGAGCCCGAGGCGTTCGAGGAACAGTTCGGTGGTGGCGAAAGTGGTCGCACCGGTGTCGGTGTCCGTGCCCGCCTCGGTGATCAACCCGCGCGCCACCAGGGTGCGGATCACCGCGTCGACGTTCACCCCGCGCACCGCGCTGACCCGGGCCCGGGTCACCGGCTGGCGATAGGCCACCACCGCCAGCGTCTCCAGGGCCGCGCGGGTGAGTTTGGAGCGCGAGCCGTCCAGCAGCAGCCGCTCGACATACGGCGCGAACCGGGCGCGGGTGTACAGCCGCCAGCCCCCGCCGGCCTCCCGCAGGTCGATACCGCTGTCGCGCTCGGTCAGCGCCGCGGCCATCTGCTGCAGCTTGTCGGTGACGCGGTACACCGGCTGTTCGGTCGCCGTGGCCAGCGTCTGCACGCTGACCGGGGTGTCCACCACCAGCAGCAGGGCCTCCAGCACCCGGGTGAGCTCGTCGTCGTCCAATTCGGCGGTGGCGACGTCGATACCCAGGTCGTCGAGGTCTACTGCGTCGTCGGTCATGATTGGTTCAGCTCTTCTTCCAGATCGGCCCTGGCCAGCTCGTCACTCGTCGGACGGTCTCCGGTCCACGAAATCTGCAGAGGACCAAGCGCTTCTGGCTGCTCGAATGCTACCGCCCGGCTCCGATACAGCTCGAGCAGCGCCAGGAACCGCCCGACGATCTGCAGCGGCTCCTCGCAGTCGGCGACCAGTTCGGCGAACGACGCCCACTGGCCGGGCCCGCGCCGCTCCAGCAGGGCGAGCAACCGCTCGGCCTGCTCGGGCACCGAGACCGTCTGGACGTGCAGGTGCTCGGTGGCCACCGTGGGCACCGGACGCGGCGTGAAGGCGGCGGCCGCGATCTGGGCGAAGCTCAGCGGGTCGACGCCGATCATCACCTCGGGAAGCAGCTCGGAGAACTGGTCCTCGAGGGCCACCGCACGCGGATAGCTGCGCAGGGCGGCCGCCTCCAGCTCGGCGAACATCTCGGCGACGTGCTTGAACGCCCGGTACTGCAGCAGCCGCGCGAACAGCAGGTCGCGGACCTCCAGCAGGGCCAGGTCGTCCTCGTCGTGCACCTCACCGGCCGGCAGCAGCCGCGCCGCCTTGAGGTCCAGCAGGGTGGCGGCGATCACCAGGAACGTCGTGGTCTCGTCGAGCTCCATCACCCGGCCGATCTCGCGGGTGTAGGCGATGAACTCGTCGGTCACCTGGTGCAGCGCCACCTCGGTCACGTCCAGGCGGTGCGCGAAGATCAGCTGCAACAGCAGGTCGAACGGGCCCTCGAAGTTGGTCAGCCGGACTTGGAAACCCTTGTCGGCCGCAGCCTCGGCCGTCACTTGCCGAAGCGGTCGATGACCTCGCGGGCCAGCGATCGGTATGCCTGTGCACCAGTCGATTTTGGCGCCCAGGTGGTGATGGGCTCTCCGGCGACGCTGGTCTCGGGGAAACGCACGGTTCGGCTGATGACGGTGTCGAACACCAGGTCCCCGAAGCGCTCGAGAACCCGGGCCATGACCTCGCGGGCGTTGACGGTGCGGCTGTCGTAGCGGGTGATCAGGATTCCACTGATCTTCAGCTTCGGGTTGAGCCGGTCGTGCACCTTCTCCACCGTGTCGGTCAGCAACGCCAGCCCGCGCAGCGAGAAGTACTCGCATTCGGTGGGGATCACCACCCCGTCCGAGCAGGCCAGTGCGTTGACCGTCAGCAGGCCCAATGACGGCTGGCAGTCGATCAGCACGTAGTCGTAGCGGTCCAGCACCGGATGCAGGGCCCGGGCCAGGGTCTGTTCCCGGCCGACCTCGTTGACCAACTGAATCTCCGCCGCGGACAGGTCGATGTTGGACGGCACCAGGTCCAGGTTCTTCACCCGGGTGTGGATCAGGACGTCGTCGATCGACACCCGGGGCTCGATCATCAGGTTGTGCACGGTGGCGGCGAGGTCGTAGTGCGGGACACCCAGGCCCGCCGACAGCGCGCCCTGCGGATCGAGGTCCACCAGCAGCACCCGCCGGCCGTACTCGGCCAGCGCGGCCCCCAGGTTGATCGTCGAGGTGGTCTTGCCGACCCCGCCCTTCTGGTTGCACATCGAGATGACGACGGCGGGCCCGTGCGAGGACACCGGCTGCGGTTCGGGAATGTGGCGGGGCGGGCGACCGGTGAGACCGACCGGTGCGTCGCCGTCTGCCTCGTCGGTCACGCCGGGCACCTCCGGACCAGGGGTAGCTGCGGCGTGGCGGACATCCGCGCAAGTCTAACGGGGTGTCCCGCCCGCGAGAGGCAGACCCGCGACAACGGCGCCGCCGATATCGGGCGGGTCCGCCGTCAGGCCCGCGGATGGGCGCCGGCCCACACCTCACGCAGTGCGTTGACGGTGACCAGGGTGTAGATCTGCGTGGTCGTCACCGAGGCGTGGCCGAGCAGTTCCTGCACCACTCGCACGTCGGCGCCGCCGTCGAGCAGGTGGGTGGCGAAGGAGTGCCGCAGCGTGTGCGGCGAGACCGCCGCGGTGATGCCCGCCCGCTCGGCGGCGTCCTGGAGCACCTGCCAGGCGCTCTGCCGCGACAGTCGGCCGCCGCGGGCGTTGAGGAAGATCGCCGGAATGCCGCGTCCCCGGCCGGCCAGTTCGGGGCGCCCGCGCACCAGGTAGGCGTCCAGCGCTGTGATCGCGGGCCGGCCCACCGGAACCAGGCGCTGCTTGCCGCCCTTGCCGCGCAGCAGCACCGAGCGGGCGTGGGTGTCGATGTCGTCGACGTCGAGGCCGACGGCCTCGGAGATCCGGGCGCCGGTCGAATACAGCAACTCCAGCAGCGCCCGGTTGCGCAAGGTCAGCGGACCGTCGGACGGGCTCTCCCCACCGGCTCCGTCGAGCAGTCTGAGCACTTCGTCGACGGTCAGGCTCTTCGGCAGCCGCCGGCTCGGCGTAGGCGGCCGGACTGCGCGGGCGACGTCGACGTCGATGACCCCCTCCGCGGCGGCGAAGCGGTGCAGCCCGCGCACCGCAATCAGCGCCCGCGCCGCCGACACCGCCGAGAGCGCGGTCA
This sequence comes from Mycobacterium sp., assembly GCA_020438785.1. Lineage (GTDB taxonomy): Bacteria > Actinomycetota > Actinomycetes > Mycobacteriales > Mycobacteriaceae > Mycobacterium. The sequence continues at coordinate 6,329 of JAGQTW010000034.1, forward strand.
CCCCGGCCTCGGGGTCGCCGCGGCGCAGCGCGACCAGGAACTCGCTGACGTCGGCCTCGGTGACGTTGCGCAGGTCGTCGATGCCGCGGGCGGTCAGGTGTTCGGCGTAGCGGCGCAGATCACGGCGATAGGACACCAGGGTGTTGGCCGCCACGCCGCGCTCGATGGTGAGGTGGTCGAGGTAGCCCTGCAGCTGGCCGTCGAGGGCGGAAACAAAGGTGGTCATGACTGGGCCTGCCGCTCAGCGAAGGTGCTGGGACGGTCAGGCCAGGGTGCGTCCACGTCGCGGCTGGGCTTACCGTCCACGATGACCGAGTAGGCGGCCAAGATGCCAACAGCCGCAGTCGAGTTCACGATCTCACCGGCGAGCACCCGGTTCGCCGCGGCGCTGATGTCGAACCACTCGATGGTCAGATCGGCTTCCTCGTGCTCGGCCTCCCCGGGGCGGCCGACGTCGCTAAGTCCGCGTGCCAGGAAGATCCGCACCGTCTCGTCGCTGAATCCCGGTGACGACGCCACGTCGGCCAACACACACCACCGCTCGGCGACCAGGCCGGTCTCCTCGCACAGTTCCCGCGCCGCCGCCACCGCGGGATCCTCCCCCGGCTCGTCGAGCAGGCCGGCGGGCAGTTCCCACAGCCGGTGCCCGAGCGGATGCCGGTACTGGTAGATCATCGCCACCCGATCGCTGTCGTCGACGGCGGCCACCGCGACGGCCCCGTAATGTTCGACCACCTCGCGGATCGCCGTGCCGCCACCCGGCATGTGCACCTCGTCGCGGCGCAACGCGAGAATATTTCCGCGGTAGACGGTTTCGGAGGACGTGGTGACGAATTCGTGGTCAGCCACGGACTTGTTCTCGGCGGTGCTCCGACAGTGGCTGGGCGGCGGTGTCCGGATGTTCCCTGCCGTTGGCGTGCTGCTCGGGAATCTCCACCGGAAGCCGTTCGGCGGCCTTGTAGTCCAGCGCCGCGCCGACGAACGCGACGAACAACGGATGCGGCCGGGTTGGCCTGCTCTTGAGTTCCGGGTGCGCCTGGGTGCCGACGAGGAACGGGTGCACCTCCCGGGGATACTCGACGAACTCGACGAGGTGCCCGTCGGGCGAGGTGCCGGACACCCGCAGACCGCTCTCGGCGATCTGCTCGCGGTATTCGTTGTTCACCTCGTAGCGGTGCCGGTGGCGCTCCGAGACGTTGGTGGACTGATATGCCTCGGCCACAATCGATCCCGCCTCCAGGGTGGCCGGGTAGGCGCCCAGGCGCATCGTGCCACCCAGGTCTGCGTCACCGGCGACCGCGTCGCGCTGATCGGCCATCGTCGAGATCACCGGATCGGGGGTGTCCGGATCGAACTCGGCGGAGTTGGCCTCGGTCAGACCCACCGACCGGGCCGCCTCGATCACGATGCACTGCAGGCCCAGGCACAGCCCGAGCACCGGAAGCCGGCGATGGCGGGCGTAGCGGATCGCACCGATCTTGCCCTCGATGCCGCGGATGCCGAACCCGCCCGGAATCAGCACGGCGTGCATATCGGCCAGCGCCGTCGCCGCGCCGCTGTCGGTCTCGCAGTCGTCGGAGGCCACCCAGCGCATCTCCACCTTGGCCCGGTGGGCGAATCCGCCGGCCCGCAGCGCCTCAGCCACCGACAGGTAGGCGTCGGAGAGGTCGATGTACTTGCCCACCAACGCGATCCGCACCGTCTCACCCGGGTCGTGCACACGGCGCAACAGGTCGTCCCACGTGGTCCAGTCGACGTCGCGGAACGGCAGGTTCAGCCGGCGCACCACGTAGGCGTCGAGTTCCTCGCGGTGCAGCACCTTTGGGATGTCGTAGATCGAGGGCGCATCGGGCGTCGAGATGACACCGTCGATGTCGACGTCGCACATCAGGGCGATCTTGTTCTTCAGCGGTTCGGGGACATCGCGGTCGGACCGCAGGATTAGCGCGTCCGGGGTGATACCGATGCTGCGCAACGCGGCCACCGAGTGCTGGGTCGGTTTGGTCTTGAGCTCTCCCGAGGGTGCCAGGTAGGGAATCAGCGAGACGTGCAGGAAGAAGCAGTTCTCCCGGCCCACCTCGTGGCGGACCTGACGGGCCGCCTCCAGGAACGGCTGGGATTCGATGTCACCGACGGTGCCGCCGATCTCGGTGATGACGACGTCCGGCCGGATGCCCTGGGCGTCGGGTTCGGCCATCGCCAGGATCCGGCTCTTGATCTCGTCGGTGATGTNNCCTGGACGGTGTCGCCGAGGTACTCACCGCGCCGCTCGCGGGCGATCACCCTCGAATACACCTGGCCCGTCGTCACATTGGCCGAGCCGGACAGGTTGCGGTCCAGGAAGCGTTCGTAGTGCCCGACGTCGAGGTCGGTCTCGGCGC
>JAGQTW010000360.1 GCA_020438785.1 Mycobacterium sp.
TACTGGGTGTTCCGCAAGCGGGTCTTCGCCGAGTCGATCCCGCACCCGATCGGTCTGCCCCTAAGGCGCGTGCCCTGAGCCGGGTTCGGTCCGCACCGGTGGACCCGCGCCTGTGGCGGGTCTCGTCCACGGTGCGCGGCTATCTGGTCGCGTCGGTCTGCTGCGGCGTGCTGATCGCGGGCTGTGCAATCGGCACCGCCGTCGTGCTCGGCCACCTCGTCGCCGGGGTCATCACCGAGCCGACGACCCGCACACTCGAGCACTGGCGATCGGCGCTACTGATCCTGGCGGTGCTCTGGGTGGCTCGGGCCTGCGCCCAGTGGCTGCAGGCCCGGCTCGGCCAGCGCGGAGCCAGTGCGGTGATCGGCGATCTGAGTGGTCAGGTGTTGCGAGGTGTGACCGCACTGCCCCCCGCAGCGCTGGCGACCCGCCGCGACGATGCCGCGATGGTGGTCACCAATGGTCTGGACGGATTGCGACCCTACTTCACCGCCTATCTGCCCGCCCTGTTCCTGGCCGCCGCGCTGACCCCGGCGACGGTCGTCGTCATCGCGTTCAACGATCTGCAGGCGGCGTTGATCGTCCTGATCGCACTGCCACTTATCCCCGTGTTCATGGTGCTGATCGGTCTGGCGACCGCGGACCGGTCGGCGGCCGCCATGGCGGCGATGACGACTCTGCGGTCGCGTCTGATGGATCTGATTGCGGGCATCCCCACCTTGCGAGCCCTCGGCCGCGCGGACGGCCCCGCCGATCGGATCGCCGAACTCAGTGCCGCGCAACGCCGCTCGGCGATGGCGACGTTACGCGTCGCGTTCCTGTCCGCACTGGTGCTGGAGCTGATCGCCACCCTCGGCGTAGCGCTTGTCGCGGTCAGCGTCGGCCTGCGGCTGGTGTACGGAGAGATCACCCTGGCCGCTGGCCTGACGGCACTACTGCTGGCGCCCGATGTGTTCTGGCCGCTGCGCCGCGTCGGCGTCGAGTTCCACGCCGCGCAGGACGGCAAGACCGCCGCGGACAAGGCCTTCGCATTGATCGGGCAGACCCCGGAGCTTCCGGTCGGTGCACGCACGGTGGCGGCGGCGGGGACGACGATCCGCTTCGAGCGACTGTCGGTCGCCGGACGTGACGGCATGTCGCCGCACTTGCTCACCGGTACCGTCGCCCCCGGCCGGGTGACGGTCCTCGCGGGCGACAACGGCGTGGGCAAGAGCACCGCCCTGCAGGCGATCGCCGCCCTGGTTACGCCGGCCGACGGCAGGGTGACCGTCGACGGCATCGATGTACGCGAGCTCGATCAGCCCGGGTGGTGGTCCCAACTCTGCTGGCTGGCCCAGCGACCGGTCCTGGTTCCCGGCACCGTCGCGGAGAACCTGGCGCTGTTCGGCGCGCTGACCGACGTGGAGGAGGCCTGCAGCGCAGCGGGTTTCGACGATGTATTGGCCGATCTTCCGCGGGGGATGGACACCGTGCTCGGGCGTGGGGGTGTCGGTCTGTCGTTGGGGCAGCGACAGCGGCTCGGCCTGGCCCGTGTGCTGGGCTCGCACGCCCCGGTGCTGTTGCTGGACGAACCGACCGCACACCTGGACCCGGCGGCCGAGGCGACCGTATTGAGCGCGATCGCGGAACGCGCCGCCGCCGGCACCACCGTGGTGATGGTGGGCCACCGAAACAGCGTGCTGGCGATCGCCGATCAGGTCATCGTGGTGGAGGCGGACCATGATGTCGCGGTCTGATTCGTTACGAGCCACGCTGGCCCTGCTGCAGCCCCGCCTCCCGCGGTTGTTGTTGGCGATCACCCTCGGCGTGCTGGCGCTGGGCAGTGCGCTGGGATTGGCCGCGGTGTCCGCCTGGTTGATTACGCGGGCCTGGCAGATGCCACCGGTGCTAGACCTGTCGGTGGCCGTGGTCGCCGTTCGTGCCTTCGGCATCTCGCGCGGAATATTGGGCTATTGCGAACGACTCGCCTCCCATGACACCGCGTTGCGGGCGGCCGGGTCCGCCCGCAGCGAGATCTACCGCCGGCTCGCGCGGGGCCCGGCGGATGCCACCGCGCGACTGCACAGCGGTGATCTGCTGGCTCGCGTCGGCGCCGATGTCGACACGCTCGCCGATGTGCTCGTGCGCGCCCTGGTTCCGATCGGCGTCGCGATCATCCTGGGCGTCGGCGCGACGACGATCATCGCGCTGATCTCACCGGCTGCGGCCGCCGTGCTGTTCGTGTGCCTGCTGCTGGCGGGCGGCGTGGCGCCCTGGCTGTCCGGGCGTGCCTCCGGCGCCCAGGAAGAGGTGGCCCGCCGACACCATTCCGGGCGTGACATAGCGGCGGTCACCGCACTCGACCATGCACCCGAGTTGCGGGTCGCGGGCAGGCTGCCAAACCTGGTAGCGCAAGCCGTGGCGGAGGAGCGGAATTGGGGTAGGGCGATGGACCGGGCCGCCGCACCGGCCGCCGTGGCCGCCGCGGTACCGAGTGTCGCCATCGGGGCCAGCGTGATCGGTGCGATCACCGTCGGGATCGGCATCGCGTCCTCGACCGCGCCCACAATGCTGGCGGTGCTGATGCTGCTGCCACTGTCGGCGTTCGAGGCCACCGGTGCGCTTCCGGCCGCCGCCGCCGCATTGACGAGGTCGAGGATCGCGGCCGCTCGCGTTTTCGGCCTGGTGCCGCCGGTCCCGCCGCGGCCGAGTGATCCCGTGGCAGTCACACCGCCGGCGTCCACACCGCATCTGCGCGCTGTCGAACTCAGCGCCGGCTACCCAGCCTCGGTGGCCGGTCAGCCGATGACGATCGACCTGGAGCCGGGTGCCCGGTTGGCGGTCACCGGGAAGAGCGGTGCCGGCAAGAGCGCCCTGTTGATGACACTCGCCGGGCTGCTACCCCCCGTCCGAGGTGCGGTGACGGTGGACGGCGTGCCGACCGCGATGCTCAGCGAGGCCCAATTGCGCAGCGCGGTCTGCTACTTCGCCGAGGACGCCCACCTGTTCGCCACCACCGTGCGGGACAATCTGTTGGTTGCTCGCGGTGACTGTACGGATGAGGAGCTGACGGGCGCCCTGCGCGGCGTCGGCCTGGGTGACTGGCTGGACGACCTGCCCGATGGGCTCTCCACCGTGCTTTCCGGTGGTGCGGCGGCGGTCTCGGCGGGCCAGCGACGCCGGCTGTTGCTGGCCAGAGCCCTGCTGTGCCCGGCGCCGGTGATCCTGCTCGACGAACCGACCGAACACCTCGACGCCGCCGACGCGCACCGGCTCCTGAGCGAGCTGCTCGATCAGTCGGCCGACCTACTCGGCCCGGAACGCACGGTGGTGGTGGCGACTCACGAACCGGTCGACGACATCGGATGCCCGCGACTGTCCGTTTCCGAAGCTAGATGACGGTGCCGACCGTTGCGTCGTCGCGGACCACCGGTTGGCCCGCTTCCTGCCAGGCCTGCATGCCGCCGGCGAGGTTGTAGACGGTCACACCGGCCGCCGCCAGCCGGCCCGCGGCCACGCCGGAGCGCTTGCCGGACCGGCACACAGCGACAACCGGAACGGCGGCGTCATGATCCTGCGGATCGAGGACCCCCAGGCGCACATGGACCGCACCGGGGGCGTGCCCGGCCGCCCATTCGTCGTCCTCGCGGACGTCGAGCAGGACGGCGCCGGAGACCTCTACGAGCCTCAGCGCCCCGGCCGGATCGACTTCCAGGACTTGCATCAGTGCGCGCCTTTCGCTCGAATGGCCGACTCGATCTCCTCGGCGGGAATCTCCCTGGTGCAGAAGAACCAGTCCTCACAGTGCAGCCCGGCGTCCTGTCCGGACATCCGCTCCGCGGCCGTGCCGCAGGAGCCCGCGGGGGGCACGATCACCGGGTCGCCGGGTCTCCAGTCCGCGGGGGTGGCCACCTCGAAATGATCAGCGGTCTGCAGCGCCTTGATGACGCGCAGCAGCTCGTCGAAGTTGCGGCCGAGGCTCAGCGGATAGTAAATGATCGCGCGGACAACGCATTTCGGATCGACGACGAAGACCGCGCGTACCGCCTTGGTGGAGTCCTCGCCGGGCATGATCATCCCGTATTGCCGCGCGACCTGCATGCTGATGTCGTCGATCAGGGGGAAGGTGACCTCGACATCGTGCATGTCACGGAAGGTGATCTTCTCCTTGATGGTGCGCAGCCAGGCGATGTGGCTGTACAGGCCGTCGACGGACAGGCCGAGCAGTTCGGTGTTGTACGCGGCGAACTGCTCACGCATTGACGCGAAGGTGATGAACTCACTGGTGCAGACGGGCGTGAAGTCCGCGGGATGCGAGAAGAAGATGACCCACCTTCCGGCGTAGTCGCCCGGGAAGTTGATCGGGCCCTGCGTGCTCATCGCGGTGAACGAGGGGGCCGGCTCTCCGATCCGCGGCATGCCGGCGATCGGAGCGGACGTCTCGGGTGTGGTCACGATGCATCTCCTGGAGTGTTCGGTTATCGCCATCCTATATACCCCCATGGGTATATGGCCAGGGGCTGCGCCCGGTCACGATGTCGGATCCGTCACACCGGTCCGACGAGTGGGCCAAACGCAGTCTGGATCCCCTCAGATGTACATCGCCGGATCGATGTAGGTGGTCGGATCCACGCCGGACTCGCGCAGCTTCTCTGAGCGCGGCCGGATGACCGCGGGTATGCCGGTCGCGATCGACTCCGCGGGAACATCGCGGGTGACGACCGCATTGG
>JAGQTW010000361.1 GCA_020438785.1 Mycobacterium sp.
CGCCGGCGGGTCCGGCGGCTCGGCCGCGGGTTCGGCCGCGGCGGCGGACCGATCCGCGGCCGCGGGCAGGGGCGTGGCGTACAGCGACGCCAGGGCGGCGACCAGCGCCGCCTTACTGGTCGCATCCAGGCCCGCGGTCTCGACCACCGTCCTGATGTCGCGCAGCTTGTCGATCAGGTAGCGCTGGAAGCCGCGGGCTCCGGCCGGGGTGTCGAGATCCGTGCGGCCGGCCACCGCCGCCTCGACATCGCGCTGCAGACCGTCGAGCACAGCCCGGGCACCGACGTCGCTCGCGTGCGCGTTGAGCACCGCGGTGATGACCTGCAGATCGACCTGCGCCGTCGTCGAGTTCTGATGCGCCAAAGCGGTTTCCGCGGTTCTGATCGCTTCGGCCGCCGAACCCTGTTCGGGCCCCGGTTGCGGCTCACCGCCGGGTGTCGCGGGCGCGGCGGGCGGCGGGTCGAACAGTTCGGGATGACCGCCGCGGATCTTGGCGAGCACGGTGTCGATGGCGCCGGGCGTGCGCACCGCCACCAGGTTCGCCGCCATCGCGAGGTCGGCGCCGGACAGCCCGCGCATCCACGCGTCGGCGTCACCGGTGCCCGCCCGGACCCGGGCTATCGCGTCGAGCAGATCTTCGTAGACCGCCACCGGGGACCTCTCATGACGGCGACTGTATTCACCGGGCCGTCCGGCCACAATTCACCCTGCGCGGCCCCTCCCCTAGGAGGGTATCCGGAATCGCTCCGTCAAGCTCTGCAGCACAGCGGTTTTCGCGTCTATCTCGGCTTGGGCCGCGGAGACGATGTCGGCCATCTGCCGCTGATTAGCCACCAGGAGGCGGGCCAGTTCCTGTGCCGCGGCCGGGCTGTCGGGCACGCGTCCGGACGCCGCGGCCTCGATCTGCGCGCCCAGTCGGTCGAGCCGGCGGATGGCGTCGGTCGCGATGGCGTGGACGACGGCGACGGCGTCGGTCAGCTCACGGTCGGCCGCGGTGAGCTCGGCGTCCCGCGCGGCCAGCGCGGCCCGGGCCGCGTCCAGGACGTCCCCGGATGTCCCGCTGCGCTCCGCCATGTTTCGACGGTACTCAGGGCGGGTTGCCCCGGACAACTCACCCGCGCTACAGCGGGCGACGGATCGCCACGTTGGTCCCCAGTTGACTAATCCGCACGTTGGCACCCGCGTGCGGCGCCTCGACGACGAGGTTGTCGCCGATCGCCAGCTGGACGTGGCCGGCGTTCGGAAAGACCAGATCACCGGGTCGGACCTGCGAACGTGCCACCGGCACACCGTCATTGATCTGGTCGTAGGTGGTGCGATCCAGGGACACCCCGGCCTGGGCGTAGGCCCACTTGACCAGTCCCGAACAGTCGAACCGGTCCGGCCCGGTGGCACCCCAGACGTACGGGCACCCCAGTCGGCTCAGCGCGGCACGGACGACGACCCCGGCCCGGGAGTTCGGTCGCACCGGCCGGCGCCGATGCGCCCCGTATCGCAACGCCCGCAACGCGGCGAGTCGCCGACGGGCCCGGCGGCGGGCGGTACGCACATGGGCATGCTGCGTGCGCAGCCGAGCTGCCCGGCGCCGCAACAGTTCTCGATGCGCGATCGGATTGTCGGGCAAGACCCCTGCATCGGACCGGGCGGCAGCAAGCACCGACGCGGTCTGCCTACGGGCCTCGGCATGGTCGCCGCGCGCGCGGTCCAGGATCGCGGATAGTTCGGCGTCGACGTCGCGGGCGGCCAGGAGTCGTCCACGGTGCTCGGCGGCGGTGTCGAGGTAGGCCGCGGGCAGTTGCCCCGGCTGCGACGGGCGCGCGGCGGGCCGATCGGCAACGGCGAGCACCGCATCCTGCGGCGGACCGGTGAACAGATCGTGCGCGCGGCGCAGGATCTCCAGGTCGTCGACGCTCACGGCTCCCCCTCGACGAAGGCGCGCACCCGTGCCAGCGCGCCGGGCGGGACGACGCCGCGATTGCGAATGTCCCACATCTGCTCGGCGCTGACCCCGAGCAGGGTGGCGATCACCGACTCCGGCAGCGCCGAACGGGCGCACGCCCGATCGAACCGGGTGCCGATACTGTCCGGCAGCCGCCCCAGCAGGTCGGCGCGGATGCCTTCGAGCGCCCGGAGTTGGCTCATCAAGCGTCCGGCGGACTCCGCCCCGGCGTTGACCGCGACCCGCCACGAGTTGGCGGCGAGCATCTCGGCCTTCACACATTGTTGGACCACGGACAGAATATACGTCTCGTATTCGTTTGACGTCTCCGCAGGCAACCGGGTTATCAACGACCTGAGGGAATCCAGGTGCGCTTCGGCGTGCGCCTCGAGCACATCGACGTCGTTGTGCCGGCTGACAACCACGGTCGGGGGGGCAGACGACGCCGTCGGACCGGGGGCCGTCGAAGCCAGCAGGTGGGCCAACTCGGCATCGGGATCCGCGGCGACCACCAGCCGGGCATAGGTTCCCGGCGGCAGCCCGAGGCCATTCTCGACCTTCTGAACAGTGCCTTTGTGCGGCTTGCGGGCGCCGCGCTCGAGGTAACTCAGGCCCATGATGCTGACCCCGGTTGCGGCGGCAAGATCGGCCAGCGACCAATCCCGCGATTCCCGCAGCGCGCGAATGGCGGCTCCCGCCGCCTCGCGGCTCACCGTCGGGCTCCCACCATACGCGGATCGTACACAGCGGTCCTGTCATATATGTTTTTGTTTACGTTTTGATTGCGGCGGCCACGCGTTGCATATACGCTTCCGTCATCGAATCCCCGGACAAGGAGGCTGCCATGGACCACCGCCCGTGCTCGCTCGAACCCGATCTGTGGTTCGGATACGCCGACGACGACGCCAGCGACGGCGCGGCCAAGGCCCGCATCTACGAACAGTCCGCCACCCGCGCACGCACGATCTGCCTGCGCCGCTGCCCGCTGGCCCAGCAACGGCTGTGCGCGGCCCGAGCGGTGGAGGCCGGTGAGGAGTACGGCGTGTGGGCGGGCGTGAAGCTGCCCGGCGGGCAGTACCGAAAGCGCGCCCAGCTGGCGCACGCGCACGAGGTGCTGCGCCGGATCGCCGCCGGCCGGATCAATCCGCGGGAACTGCCGGAGAGTGCCGCCTTGCTCTCGCGCACCGAGACCGTGCCGGTGCAGGTCTCCACCGTCGTGCATCTGCCGCTGGGCCGGCTGCCGCGCACGGCGGCCTGAGCGCCGCTACACCCCATCGAGCATCGAGTCAGGACTCACGCAGAGGAAGTGCGAGTGGACCTGTGCGTGGCTTCTGGATGAACGCCTGAGCGCCGTTACTAGTTCGAAACCGTTGCGGCGGCGCGCTTCTCGAGGTTCTCCTCGACCTCGCGCTGCCACACGTCGTAGGCGTGCGTGGTGTCCACCTCGAGTTCGAAGCGGTCGGTCATATCGGACGTGACATCGGCGGCGTCGACGTAGAACTGCTCGTACCAGCGCCGGTACTGATAGACCGCACCGTCCTCCTCGCACAGCAGCGGGTTCTCGATGCGCGTCTTGTGCTTCCAGATCTCGACGTCCTGCAGGAAGCCCACCTCATAGACCTTCGAGTAGGACTCGGCGAGCTTGTCGGCCTTCTCCTTGGACATGCCGGGGGGCACCTCCACGGAGACACCGAACTGGAGCATGAAGGAGTTCTGCGAGATCGGGTAGTGGCAGTTGATCAGCACCGAGTTGACCGTGAAGTCGGGTGCCAGGTCGTTGTGCAGCCAGTTGATCATGTACGCCGGGCCGAAGTAGGTGGCCTCCGAGCGCAGCTTGGTGCCCTCCCACAACCGCTCCGGGTGCTCGGTGAAGTCCTGCCGCCCTTTGGATTCCATGAACTGGCTCGCGGTGTGGCCCTCGAACACGTTCTTGAAGTAGGTCGGGTAGGCGTAGTGGATGTAGAAGAAGTGCGCCATGTCGACGTTGTTGTCGACGATCTCGCGGCAGTGTGAACCCTCGATCAGCAGGGAGTTCCACGTCCACTTCGACCACTTGTCGGTGCCGATGCCCTCGACCTGCGGCGGGCTCAGCTCCGGTCCCGGCGTGGAGCCCTCGGGGTCGTGCCACACCAGCAGTTGGCCGTTGACCTCCAGCGTCTCCCACTTGCGGGTGCGTGCCAGCTTGGGCACCCGGCGGGCGTAGGGGATCTCCGCGCAGCGCCCGGTCGCACCGTTCCACCGCCAGTCGTGGAACGGGCACGCCACGTTGTCGCCCTTGATGGAGCCCTTCGCCAGGTCGGCGCCAAGGTGCCGGCAATACCCGTCGAGGACGTGGATGTCGCCCTTGGTGTCGGCGTAGACCACCAGCTTTCCGCCGAAGGCCTGGATGCCGTGCGGTTTGCCGTCCCGGAAATTCTCGGCCAGACCCAGGCAATGCCAGCCGCGGGCGAAGCGCGTCATCGGCGTACCGGTGTCGATCTCGCGGATCTGGTTCATGTGGCGCCCCTTCTCGCTCCGGTCTGAACAAACAGCACCCGGGACCAATTTAAGCACATGTGCTTAAAAATGGCATTTGTTTCGTAGACTGCTCGTGTGGACCGCGGAGCCCGATCCCGGGGCGAACTGCTCGATGCGGCGGAGCGCCTCATCGCCGAGCACGGCTTCGAGGTGCCACTGCGCGAGATCGCCGTGGCGGCCGGCCAGCGCAACAACTCGGCGGTCAACTACTACTTCCGCACCCGGCAGGACCTCATCGACGCGGTCGTGGCGCGGCGGCTGGTCCCGATGGAGGCCGAACGCCAGGCCATGTTGGACGGGATGTCACCCGCTGAGATGGCCGACCCCGCGGCGCTGATCCGCGTCCTGGTGCAGCCCTTCCTGCACAGCGAGGGCACCCATTACGCCCGTTTCCTCGAGGTCGTCCGGCTCCGGCTGAACCGCGAGCCGCAGAGCCCGGCCGAGTCGGCCTGGCCGCGGATCACCGAGGCGATGGACCGGCTGGTGCCGGTGGCCGACCGCGGTGCCCGCATCCGCCGCGTTGCCGCGGTCGCCACCGCGATGTGGGCGCTGCTGGCCGACCATGAACGGCGCGCAGAGAACGGCGAGGCCGGTGCCGACAACCTCGACGAGATCGTGGCGATGCTGGCGGCGATGCTCACCGCGCCGCCGGCGCACGGTGATTCGTCACGGGAATCACGGTTCGACGGTTCACACTATGACCGTGTGGCCGGCAGGCCGTAGTCAAGGAGGCGCTCGATGCGGGTGGCGGCCCTGGTTGCGCTGGCCGGGCTGGTCGCCCTCGTGGTGGCGCTGCTGACCGGCAGCACCCTGCCCGCCGTGCTGGTGATCGCGCTGGCCGCACTCGGCATCGTGCTGTTGCTGCGCGATTGGCGCACCGAGCGGCGGCATCCCGCGCCGCCGGATCCGCCCGCCGCCGACCACGCCGTGCTCAGCGCGCCCGCCGCGGCGCCGTTGAGCCCGGACGGGTTCGCCCCCGACATCTCCGGTGTCCAGGGCGGTCCCTCGTCGGACGCCCGCGCGGACTGAACCCGCGTCACCGTGCGCTCAGCGCGCGCCCCAGGTGTTCCACGAGGTGATCGTCTCCACCGGCGGTCGCTTCGCCGGCTTGAAATCGGTTCCGACGGTGTAGGCCACCGGGAACAGCGCGATCTGGGTGACGGTGGCCGGGATGCCGAGCAACTGCGCGACCTCACGCTCCTTGGCCAGGTGCAGCGTCGTCCACACCGACCCGAGTCCGCGTGATCGCAGCGCGAGCAGGAAACTCCAGGCGGCCGGGATGATCGAGGCGTAGGCCGTCGCCTCGACCACCAGGGGAGCCCGATCGAACCGGCGCTCGATGCACGGGATGACGTGCACCGGCACGTCGGCCAGGATCGAGGTCAGCGCCGCCGCGCTCTCGTAGACCCGGCGGGTCTGCGGGTCGTCGGCGGCCTTCGCCGCGTTGGCCAGGTACTCCGCCCCGGCGCTGTTGTAGAGCTCGGCGATCGCCGCCCGCTTGTCTGCGTCGGTGACCACCAGCCACCGCCAGTCCTGTGTGTTGCCGCCGGTCGGCGCCTGCACCGCCAGCCGCAGGCACTCGAGGATCACCTCGCGCTCGACGGGCCGCGACAGGTCGAGGCGCCGGCGCACCGCCCGGGTGGTCGACAGCACCTCGTCCACGGATTCGATGTCCATCCGGCCTTGTTTACCACCGATCCGGGTCAGCGGAAGCGGGTCAGGTAGGCCTGCTCGTCCCAGGTCGAGATGAACGCGCCCGCGGCCTGGTAGCCCTTGGCGTACAGCGCGTCGACCTCTTGGCGGGAGATGTCGAAGTCGAGCACCCCGACCTCGGTGGAATCCACCCGGATGGTGCGCGCGCTGACCCAGGGCTGGTTCAGGTAGGCCTGGTCGCGGCCCACCAGAACCGTGGTGATCACCTGCTCGAGCAGATGCGGGCCGCCGAACAGCCCCAGTGGGGCCAGCGCGGGAATCACCCGGTCGTTACCCTCCGGCAGGTTGGGCAGCAGCGTCACCCCGAAGGTGGGCCAGCGCGGGCGCTTGCCGTCCTGGCGGTCCAGCGAGTCGATCGGATAGTTCGACAGCAGCCCGCCGTCGACCAGCGTCGAGGCCAGCCCCGCGGTACTGGTCAGGGTGACCGGCCGGAAGATGAACGGGATCGACATCGAGGCCCGCACCGCGTCGGCCACCGGCTGCCGATCGGGGTCCAGACCGTAGATGCGCCGGTAGTCCCACGGCAGCCGCACCAGCTGACCGGTCGTGACGTCGGCGGCGGTGACCACCAATCGGTAGCGGCGCTCCTCGGGCAGCTCGTCGTCGTCGAGCCGAAGGTCGGCGAAGGTGGTGACGCCGAGGCTGCGCAGCTGGTCGGCGATGAACCGGTGGGCGTAGTCGCCGCGGTAGATGCCGCTGCCCTGCAGGATCGCCCAGGCCGGCCCGAGCAGCGGCACGCTCTCCACCGGGCCCGGATCGAGGAACTTGCGGTAGTCGATGCTCAGTGCCAGCTCGCGCACCTGATCGGGGGTCAACCGGTCATCGCGGGCCGCCGCCGCCACGATCGCGCCGACGATGGAGCCCGCGGACGAACCGGCCACCCGCCGGGCGCGGTAGCCGGCCTCCATCAGCTTGACGACGGCGCCCACCAGACCGATGCCCTTCACACCGCCACCGGCGAGCACCAGATCCAGGGGTTTGGTAACGGCCATGCCGTATCTCCTTCGCACTCAACGTGTCCCCGGACCCGATACCCACCCTACGAGCGCTCCATCGGCCGGCCCGGTGGCGCGATTGCTGCCAGCCGGGCATCAATTGCTGCCAGCCGGAATGCAACGCATGAACCACACCGTTGACTGCAACGTGCCGGTATGAGAACCACCCGCCGGTCACGTATCACAAGGGAGAAGCAGTGCCATGAAGAAGTTCAGAATTGTCGGCATCGTCGCCGGCGGTTTGACCGCGACCGTCCTGGGCCTCGCCGCGCCCGCACAGGCCGATCTGGGCCACAACACCTGGGTGAACGACACCCACCCCACCGCGACCGCACCGCATGTGGACACCAGCGTGCACGGGGGCCATTGATCCGCCAACGGAATTCAGGTCAAGGGGACGTCCGCACCGGGGCGTCCCCTTGACCGTTCGGGCCTCAACTGAGAACTGCGTCGATCGCCCGGTAGATGCGCTGCTCGCTGATCGGGCGGGCGGTACCGAGTTGCTGGGCCCACAGACTGACCCGCAACTCCTCGATCATCCGACCGATGTCGCGCACCTCCGGCGCCACCGCTCGGGCGGGCGAAAGTGCCTGCAGCACTTCGCGGTAGGCATCCCGCACGGCGTGGATGCGGGCCATCCGTTCGGCGTCCGCCGCGGGAGCGTGCGGAAGCCGGTCCAGCCGCCGGGTGACCGCGGTGAGATAGCGCGCCAGATCAGCGAGGTGGGCGGCACCGGTGGCGGTGACGAATCCGGGTGGCAGCAGGCCGCCGAGTTGTTCGGTGATGTCGGCCACCGCGTCGGCCTGGCTTCCCGGTGGGCGCGCAGGCAGCGCCAGCTGCACCTCATGCAGCACGGCGAGCACCTTCTCCACCCGGCCGAGGACCTGCCGCGCCGTGCCTGGCAGTGCGCCCTCCACCTTCCCGCGCAGCGCAGCGAAGTCGGCCTTGGTCCACACCGGTGCGCTCACCAGGGCGTCCACCGCTGCGTCGGCGCAGTCCTCGAGCAATGCGGCCAGTGACCCGTCCGGGTTGCTGCCCAGCACCAGGCGGGTACGGGGATCCAGAACCTTCTCCATCGCCTTCACCGGCGACGGCACCGATCGTCGCAGCAGCCGGCGCAGGCCCGCCGTCATCGCCGCGTCCCGTTCGGCCGCGGTGGCGAACACCCGCACGTCCGCCCCGGCCCCGGCCTCGACGAAGCCCGGGTAGCCACGCACCGCATGCGATCCGACGGTGCGCTCCACCGTGCGCGGCAGCTCGTCGAGATCCTCGGGCCAGGTCTGCAGCCCCGTTCGCTCGACCTGCCCGGCGACCACATCGGCGACGGCGCGGCGGGTCTGCCCGGCCAGCTGCTCCTGCAGCGCCTCGAGATCCTTACCGCGGGCGATCTCGGTGCCGTCGGGTGCCTCGACGGCGAAGGTCACCCGCAGATGCACCGGCAGCTTGTCCAGATCGAATGCGGTGATGGGGACCAGAATGCCGGTGCGGCGGTGCAATTCGCGCTGCAGGGCCTCCAGCAATGGCTCGCCGCCCGGCGCCAGGGCGGCCAGCACCGCGCGGGCGGTGTCGGGCGCGGGCACGAAGTTGCGCCGCAGATCCTTCGGCAGCGACCGGATCAGTGCGGTCACCAGTTCTTCGCGCAGCGCAGGGACCTGCCAGCCGAACTCCTCGCCACCCAGCCGCGCCAGCACCTCCACCGGAACGTGCACGGTCACACCGTCGTCGGCGGCGCCGGGCTCGAACCGATAGGTCAGCGGCAACGACAGGTCACCGGCGCTCCAGCTGTCCGGGCGCTCGGCCGACGACTCGTCCACGCGCAACAGGTCGTCGCGGGTCAGCGTCAGCAGGTCCGGTGTGCGATGGCGTTGCTTCTTCCACCAGCCGTCGAAGTGCCGGGCCGAGACCACCTGCTCGGGGATGCGCGCGGCATAGAACGCGTAGATCTCGTCGTCGGAGACCAACAGGTCGCGCCGCCGCGCCCGCTCCTCGAGTTCGGCGAGTTCGGTTCGCAGGTTTGCATTGTCGCGGAAGAAGTGGTGGCGGGTCTGCCATTCGCCGTCGACCAGGGCGTGGTGGATGAACAACTCGCGGGCCAGCACCGGATCGACCTGCGCATAGCCCACGCGACGGCGCGGCACCAGCGGCAGCCCGTAGAGCGTCACCCGCTCGTAGGCCATCACCGCGCCGCGCCTGGCGTCCCAGTGCGGCTCGCTGTAGGTGCGCTGAACCAGATGTGCCGCAACGCGTTCGAGCGCCTCCGGTTCGATCCGCGCCGCGATCCGTCCGTACAGCCGGCCGGTCTCCACCAGCTCGGCCACCACCACCCAGCGCGGCGGCCGTCTGGTAAGTACGGATCCGGGGGCCAGCACGAACTTCGAGTTGCGCGCCCCGTTGTAGTCGCGCGACTCCCCCTCCCGCAGGCCCACGTGCGACAGCAGTCCGGCGGCCAGGGCCGCGTGCACCCGCGCCGGGTCGGCGGACTCATCCGACTCGGAGCCTTCGCGCAGGCCCAAGCCCGCCGCGATGCTACGCAGTTGTCCGGTCAGGTCCTGCCATTCCCGGATTCGCAGGTAGTGCAGGAACTCCTCGCGACACATCCTGCGGAAGGCGCTGCCGGACAGCCCCTTCCGCTGGTCGCGCAGGTAGTGCCACAGGTTGAGGTAGGAGGTGAAATCGGAGTGCTCGTCGGCGAAGCGGGCGTGCTTCTGCCGGGCGGCCTCCTCCCGCTCGGCGGGCCGCTCCCGCGGGTCGGGAATCGACAGCGCGGCCGTGAGCACCAGCACCTCACGCAGACAGCCTTCGGCATCGGCCTGCAACACCATCCTGCCGAGTCGGGGGTCGATCGGCAGTTGGGCCAGGCGGCGCCCGATATCGGTGATGGCGCCGGCGGAGTCGAACGCCCCGAGTTCCTGCAGAAGTTGCACACCGTCACGGACGCTGCGCCGATCTGGCGGGTCCAGGAACGGGAAGTCCTCCACATCGCCGAGTTGCAGCGCGGCCATCTGCAGCAGTACCGCCGCAAGATTTGGTGCGCAGGATCTCCGGATCGGTGTAGCGCGGCCGGGATTCGAAGTCCTCCTCGGAGTACAACCGGATGCACACCCCGGGTGCGGTGCGCCCGGATCGACCGGCCCGCTGCGCGGCCGAGGCCTGTGAGATCGGCTCGATGGGTAGTCGCTGCACCTTGGTGCGTCTGCTGTAGCGGGAGATGCGCGCCGTGCCCGGGTCGACGACGTACCGGACGCCGGGCACCGTCAGTGACGTCTCGGCGACGTTGGTGGCCAACACCACTCGGCGGCCGACGTGCGGCTGGAACACCCGCTGCTGCTCGGCGGTCGGCAACCGGGCGTAGAGCGGCAGCACTTCAGTATGTGAATCGACAGCGCTCATCAACGCATCTCGGGTGTCGCGGATCTCGCGCTCGCCGGAGAGGAACACCAGCACATCGCCGGGCGGCTCCGCCGCCAGTTCGGCGATGGCGTCCACGATCGCCTCGGTCTGGTCGTGCGTCTCGGTACGCACGATGTCGTGGTCGGGGTCATCGGGATCGTCGCTGTCAGCGGCCGGGGCCGCCACCTCCAGAGGGCGGTAACGGATTTCGACCGGATAGGTCCGCCCGGAGACCTCCACGATCGGCGCACCGCCGAAGTGTGCGGCGAAGCGTTCCGGCTCGATGGTGGCCGAGGTGACGATCACCTTCAAATCCGGCCTGCGGGGCAGCAATTCGCGCAGATAGCCGAGCAGAAAATCGATG
>JAGQTW010000362.1 GCA_020438785.1 Mycobacterium sp.
GACGCCAACATCGGCTCGATCATGGGCATCGGCTTCCCACCGTGGACCGGTGGCGCCGCGCAGCTGATCGTCGGCTACCCGCACGGCGGGAAGGCCGGCTTCGTGGCCCGCGCCAAGGAACTGGCCGCCAAGTACGGCGACCGGTTCAACCCGCCGGCCTCGCTGCTGTAGTCAGCGCGACCAGACGCGAAAGTCCCCGGGACAACGGAGTCTCGGGGACTTTCGCGTCTACTCAGCCCGGCGTGGCACCCTTCATGGCCGACGGATCCCGGTGCAACTCCTCGCTGGCGAGCTTGACCGCCTGCCGGGCGCTCGGTGTCGACGGTCCCTGGCCGGGCCGAAACTCGAAGCGCACGCAGGTGTGGCCGGTCATCACCGGGCACCCCCGAACCGGGTGTCGGCGAAGCTGCCACACGTGGGCGAGGTCGGCGACGCACACCTCGCTGCGCGCGGCGCGCGGCTCGCGCCTGCGGAAGGTCCACACGCACGTGGTGTGGGCGATCGCGACCGGACCGGTATCGAACCGGAACGAGGTGAGCTCGAAGACCTCGTCGAAGATGTCCATCTTGCCGTCCTGGTGGTCCTCCAGGCCCGCCAGCCCGTCGAAGCGGACCACCTCCTCGCCGGCCTCGCTGACGGCCCGAATCACGAACTCGTCGTCCATGATCGGCAGGAAATCCGCCAGGTGCGCCTTGTCGGCGTCGAGCCGCCAGAAGGTCTCGATGACCGAGCGGACCTCGTCCCGGGTCAGGTCGCCGCCCACATCGTCGCTCATGCCCGCTAGGTTACGACCATGAGCGACGGCGCCCCGTTCAGCGCCACCTTGGCCACCAGCCTGGCCGGCTACGGCGACGCCCCCTGCATCGAATTCGAGGGCCGGTGGCTGACCGGGGCCGAGATCACCGGATACGTGGACGCCATCGACGCCGCACTGCACAGCGCGGGGGTGCCCGACGGCGCCCCGGTCGGCGTGGTCGCCCGCAACCGGCCGCCCCACGCCGCCGCGGTGGTGGGCATGCTCGCCGCCGGCCGGTGGGTCTCGATGATCTATTCCTTCCAGTCGCCGGCGGCGATCGCCGGCGATGTGACGGCACTGGGGCTGGCCGCGGTGATCGCCGACCGCGAGGACTGGACCGAACCGGTGATCGACGCCGCCCGGCGGGCCGGAACCGCGGGCATCGCGGTCAGCCTGCGGCCGCCGGAGGTCGAGTTGGTCACCGGGCTCGAGTCGACGGGCGCCGGCGCACGAATCGTCGGCGGCGATGGCTCATCCGGGCTGTGGGTGCTCACCAGCGGCACCACTGGACCGCCGAAGCGGCACCGGATTCCCTCGGAGGTGTTGGCGCACACCGTGCTGAGCGTCTCGGGCGGCACCGCCGCGGCCGGTGATCCGCCCGAGCTGATGTACTGGCCGCTGGGCGGGATCGGCGGGGTCTGCCAGCTCATCACCGGGGCTTACATCGGCAAGCGCATCGCGCTGCTGGAGAAGTTCAGCGTCACCGAGTGGGTGCGGGTGGTCAAGACCTACGGCATCCGGCGGTCCGGTCTGCAACCCGCCGCGGTGCGGATGCTGCTCGATGCCGACCTGCCGCCCGAGGATCTGGCGTCGCTGGACTTCGTGATGAGTGCATCGGGTCCGCTGGATCCGGAGATCCGCGACGCGTTCGAGAGGCGCTACGGCGTCCCGGTGCTGCTGGCCTACGGTGCAACCGAATTCGCCGGTTCGGTGTGCACCTGGACACCCGACTTGTACCGCGAGTTCGGTGCGGTCAAGCGGACGAGTTCCGGCCGGGTGCTGCCCGACACCGAGGTGCGCATCATCGACCCGGAAACCGGAGAGCCGGTCCCCACCGACCATCGGGGACTGCTGGAGGCGAAGATCGCCACCGTCAGTCCGGACTGGATCCGGACCAACGACCTGGCCTCCGTCGACGCCGACGGGTTCATCACCCTGCACGGCCGCGCCGACGGGGCGATCAACCGCGGCGGGTTCAAGGTGCTGCCGGAAGCGGTTCGGCGCGTGCTGGTTTCACATCCCGCGGTTCGGGACGCCGCCGTGGTCGGCGTGCCCGACGCGCGGCTCGGTGAGGTTCCGTTCGCCGCCGTCGAGACGATTCCCGGACGCCCGCTGCCGGCCCCGGCCGAGCTGATGGATCTGGTCCGCGATCAGCTGCCCAAGCACTGCGTGCCGGTCGGCGTCGCCGTGGTCGATGAACTGCCGCGAACCCAGTCGCTCAAGGTGAGCCTGCGCGATGTGGCCGCGATGTACCGACGCGACTGAAGATTGCGCGAAAGCGGCCATTGTTCTCCGCGCCGGGACCACCATCGGTGCATGACCGATCTGTGTGAGTTGCCCGCCCACGAACTGGTACACCGGATGACGACGGGTGCGGTGTCCTGCCGGGAGGTAGTCGAAGCCCATCTAGTTCGCATCGCCACGGTGAACCCCCGGCTGAATGCCCTCGTGGTTGCCACCGACCCGGATCAATGCCTTGCCAGCGCCGATGCGGCCGACGCGAAAGTGATCCGCGGCGAACCGACCGGCCGGCTGCACGGGCTGCCGGTGGTCGTCAAGGACGTGATGACGGTGGCCGGCTTGGCCTGCTCCGGTGGGGTGGCGGCACTGCGCGCGACCGCGACTCGGGACGCGACGGCGGTGGCCAGGCTGCGCGCCGAGGGCGCCGTCGTGCTCGGCCTGACCAACGTCCCGGAGATGGGGCGCGGCGGCGAGTCGAACAACAACCTCTACGGCCGTACCAACAATCCGTTCGACCTGACCCGCACGCCCGGCGGCTCCAGCGGGGGATCAGCGGCTCTGGTGTGCGCGGGTGGTGCCGCGCTGAGCGTCGGGTCCGACGGCGGCGGAAGCATCCGCCAGCCGTCCCACAACACCGGCATCGCCGGGCTCAAGCCGACCCACGGCCGCATCCCGCGAACAGGGTCCGTCTTCGGCGACGCATCGGGTATCTTCGGGCCGTTCAATTGCTATGGCCCGCTGGCACGTTCGGTCGCAGACCTGCACCTCGCCCTGTCCGTGATGAACGGACCGGACCTGCGCGACCCGTACGCCGTGCCCGCGCCGCTCGGCGACCCCGATGCCGTCGACGTTTCCGCGCTGCGGGTGGCCAGCTATCTCGACGACGGAACCTCGCCGCCCAGCAGCGATGTCGCTGCCGTGGTGACCGCGGCGGCGGACGCACTCGTCGACACCGGCGCCATGGTCCGCCCGGGCATTCCGGGTTGCGTGGGCCGGACGATGGATCTGTTGTGGCGGTCGGTTTTCCTCGGCGGCGATCGGGGACAGGGATTCGAGGCCGATCTGGCCGAGGTCGGGGTCGGCAACCCTTCCGAGGAACTGGCCGAGTTCCTGCGGCAGGCGCGCGATGTGGAGTTCTCGTTGTCCGATGCGCGGCGCCGTCTCGCCGAGATCGACGGCTATCGCATCGAAATGCTAGCTTTCATGGACGATTTCGATGTGATCGTCGGGCCGGCTATGCCGGGACCGGCCAAACCGCATCACCACGGGCTGGTGGAGATCGACGACTTTTCCCATCTCATGGTGCACAACCTGACCGGCTGGCCGGCGGTCGTGGTGCGGTGCGGCACATCCAGCGGCGGGTTGCCCATCGGGGTGCAGATTGCTGCGCGGCCGTGGCAGGACGCGACCGCGCTGGCCGTGGCCGCGCATCTGGAGTTTGTGTTCGGGGGCTGGCAGCCGCCGCCGGACGTCAGCTCACAGTGATCCGAGATCT
>JAGQTW010000363.1 GCA_020438785.1 Mycobacterium sp.
TGCCGATCACCTACCGGGTGATCGCCTACATCAAGCGGCACGAGCCGACCTACACCGCTCTGGTGTGAAAACTGTTGGCCGATAAGATGATTCGTGACTACGGCGACCGAGCGCTGTTGCTGGAGTGCGGATCGACCGACGAGGTGTTGGCGGCCAGTGCCGCGATCCGCGACGTCGGCCTGGCCGGTGTGCTCGACGTAGTGCCCGCGGCGCGCACCGTGCTGGTGACGCTGGCCGACCCGGCCCAGCAGGCCGCGGCACGGCAGCGGCTGACCGGGCTGACGATCGACCCGGCACTCGTCGGCGCACCCCCCGACGGCGATGTCGACGTGGTGATCGACGTCGTCTATGACGGCGCCGACCTGGCCGACGTGGCGCAGCACACCGGGCTGACGGTCGCGGCGGTCGTCGATGCCCATGTCGCCACCCCGTGGCGGGTCGGATTCGGCGGCTTCGCACCGGGTTTCGCCTATCTCGTCGGCGGTGATCCGCGACTGGCGGTGCCGCGGCGCGCCGAGCCACGCACCAGGGTGCCCGCCGGATCGGTCGGGTTGGCGGGCGAGTTCAGCGGGGTCTATCCACGCGAGTCGCCGGGCGGCTGGCAACTGATCGGCCGCACCGACGCCGTGCTGTGGGACATCGACCGCACGCCACCGGCCCTGCTGCGGCCCGGCATGTGGGTCCGGTTCCGGGCGGTCTGACGTGATCACACTGGAGGTCCTGCAGACCGGGCCGCTGGCCCTGATCCAGGACCTGGGCCGCCCCGGCCTGGCCGATGTCGGGGTCACCCGGTCCGGGGCGGCGGACCGCCGGTCACACCGACTGGCCAACCGCCTGGTGGCCAACCGTGCCGACAGCGCGACCATCGAGATCACCCTCGGGGGGTTCGCCGCCCGCGTGCACGGCGGCGATGTGGACGTCGCTGTCACCGGCGCCGACACCGCACCCGGTGTCGACGGAGTTGCGTTCGGCAGCAACTGTATTCACCGCGTCCGCGATGGTCAGGTCATCGAGCTGCGGGTGCCGACGGCGGGGCTGCGCAGCTATCTCGCGGTGCGCGGCGGGATCACCGTCGACCCGGTACTGGGCTCACGCAGCTACGACATGCTCTCGGCGATCGGGCCGCGACCCCTGCGCGCGGGTGACGTGCTGCCGGTGGGCGCGCAGTCGGGCGGCTACCCCGATCTCGATCAGGCGCCGGTCGCCGCGATCACCGCCGACCGGCTCGAGCTGCGGGTGGTGCCGGGCCCACGCGACGACTGGTTCACCGATGCCGACGCCCTGGTCCACACCGACTGGGTGGCCTCCGATCGCAGTGACCGGGTCGGGATGCGGCTGGTCGGCCCGCCGCTGGTGTACCGGGAGCCGGACCGGCAGTTGCCGAGCGAGGGCGCCACCCGCGGTGCGATCCAGGTGCCGCCCAACGGCCAGCCCGTGCTGCTGGGTCCCGACCATCCGGTCACCGGCGGATACCCGGTGATCGGTGTGCTGGCCGATGCCGACGCCGACAGCGCCGCCCAACTCCGGCCGGGCCAGCACGTCCGGCTGCACTGGTACAGGCCGAGAAGCGCCGCGGGCCGGGCCGCCGACTGGTAGAGCTGACAGGGTGCCCATGCAGGTCCATACCGCGCGCCTGGTCCACACCAGCGACCTGGACGACGAAACCCGGCAGCACGCGCAGGAGATGGTGACCGAGGCCTTCGCCGGTTTCGCCGAATTCGACGACTCCGACTGGGAGCACGCCCTCGGTGGCATGCACGCCGTCATCCAGCACCGCGGCGCACTGATCGCGCACGCGGCCGTGGTGCAGCGCCGGCTGCTCTACCGGGGTGCGGCGCTGCGCTGCGGGTACGTCGAGGCGGTCGCGGTGCGCGAGGACTGGCGCGGCCAGGGCCTGGCCCAGGCCGTGATGGAGGCTGTCGAACAGGTGATTCGGGGCGCCTACCAAGTCGGGGCACTCAGCGCGAGCCCGGCCGGCGAGCGGCTGTACCGGCCCCGCGGCTGGTTGCAGTGGCGCGGGCCCACCTCGGTGCTGACCCCGGACGGGGTGGTCCGCACGCCCGACGACGACGGTTCGGTCTTCGTGCTGCCGGTGCAGACCGACCTCGATCCCGGCGCCGAGCTGGTGTGCGACTGGCGCGACGGGGACGTCTGGTAGCCGCGGCGCCGCGGTTGCCCGAAAGCCCGGATGACCCCGGGGCCGATGCGACAGACTTCAGCGGTGAATCTCCACCGCGCCGTGGCGCTCCCGTCGGTCGCCGTCGCGATCATGGTCGCCCTCATCGGTTGTGCGAGATCGGAAGCCCCGCCCGCCGCCGCGCCGTCGGCCGCACTCGCGGCGCCCACCGCCGCACCGATCCCCGCCACCATGCTGGACGAAGCCACCCCGGCCACCCCGACCGGCGCCCAGCCGCGGCTCGCATCCGATCCGGCCCAGCTCGCCGATGACCTGGTCGCCGACGAGTCGGCCATCCGCGACCCGTCGACACCACCGGCCGCGCTGGTCGCGGCCGCGCGCCGGCAGCAGGCCGCCTACCGGGCGATCGGCCGCCACCCCGAATGGGACGCCATCATCGTGCCGCGGATCCCGGCATCATTGATCGAGACCTACAACCGCAACGTCGACGCGCGCCGCCAACTCAACTCGATGACCCCACTCAAGGACACCGTGCCGCCGTGGCGCATCCAGCCGCCCGCCCCGGCCGAGGACCTGCTGGCGTTCTACCGGGAGGCGGAGGCGGCCTCCGGCGTCGGCTGGAACTACCTGGCCGCCATCAACCTGATCGAGACCCGCTTCGGCAGCATCGTCGGCGACAGCACCGCGGGCGCGCAGGGCCCGATGCAGTTCCTGCCGTCGACGTTCGCCGGCTACGGCGAGGGCGGCGACATCCATTCGCCCCGCGACAGCATCCTGGCCGCCGGGCGCTACCTGGCCGCCAACGGCTTCGCCGGCGACCCCGACCACGCCATCTACCGGTACAACCACGCCGATCAGTACGTGCGGGCGGTCAACGACTTCGCCGCGGTGCTGGCCGCCGACCCGGCCGCATTCGCCGGCTACTACAACTGGGACGTCTACTACGCGACGACCGCGGGCGACGTGCTGCTCCCGATCGGCTACGCCGAATCCACGGCGATCCCCGTCGGTGAATACCTGGCCGGCCATCCGCAGTGACCGGCCCGGTCAGCGCCAGCGGCTGAGGATCTCCCGGGCCCGAACCGCGAGCGCCGCCTGCCAGAACGGCCCGAAGCTGATCCGGCCCACACCCAACGGACCGAACGACGCCGGATCGTCGGACTCGGGTATCGCGATCGCGTTGATCGGCAGCGGCAGCTCGGCGGCCAGGCGCCGCAACGTGTCCGGATCGTGGCGGCCGACCGGGTACAGCACGTCGGCGCCGGCCCGCGCGGCCTCGGTCAGCCGGGCGACGGCCCGCTCGAGCCGGTCGGCGGCGTCGCCGTCCTGGCGCAGGAACAGGTCGGTGCGCGCGTTGATCACCAGGTGCACCCCGGCAGCGTCGGCCGCCGCCCGCAACGCGGCCACCAGCTCGGCATGCTCGGCCGCGGACCGCAGTCGCTTGCCCTCGCCGTGCACGGTGTCTTCGACGTTGAGGCCGACGGCGCCCGCACCCAACAGACCGTCGACGAGCCGACGGCCGGACTGCCCGTAGCCGGACTCGACGTCGACGGACACCGGAACGTCGACCGCCGCGGTGATCTGCTCGACGCGGGCCAGCAGGTCCTCGAACGACATGCCCTCGCCGTCCGGCTTGCCGACCGAATCGGCGACCGGGTGGCTGCCGACGGTCAGCGCCGCGAAGCCGGCGTCGACGGCGAGCCGGGCCGACCAGGCATCCCACACCGTGGGCAGCACCACGGGATCACCGGGCTGATGAAGCGCCAGCAACGTTTCGGCGCGCTGGGCGAGGCTGTTCTGATCGGGCACGGCTCACTCCTTGTCTGGGCGGGGTTTCCAGCGGTGCAACACGGCCGTCCCGGGAGTCTTACCGAACGTGACTTCTCTCACGTTCGGCGCGGGGCGTCGTTAGCATCGGATGCGTACTGTGATCTGTGACACCTCAGTTTTCCAAGGAGTTCCCGATGTCCGCCAGCACTGAACTCGCCGAACTTCACCACCTGATCGGCAGCCTGCGGCGGTGTGTGACCTCGTTGCAGTCGCAGTACGGGGACTCGCCGCAGCTGCGACGCGTCGTCAACGACACCGCGCGAATCCTCAACGACGTCGAACTTCTCGAGATCGACGCCGCCGAACTCGGCCTCGGCGAGCACACCGTGGTGGTCTCCGCCGAGAAGATCCCGATCCCGGACACCCCGTACGACACAGCCTTCTGGCGCGACGTCGACGACGAGGGCGTCGGCGGGCACAACCGACGCTGACCCGCCTGCACACCGGTGCCGTGATCTAGGTACGCTCCGAGAAGTTTCTGCGAAGGGGATCACAGTAGATGAGCGCACCTGCGGCGAACCGCCCTGGCACCGGCGTCTTCTCGGCCGGTCGCGCCGAGATACCGGCACGCACACTCCGTACCGACAACTGGCTGAAGTCACCGATCATCGTCGACCTGGGCTTCGCCGCGTTCATCATCTACGCGACGGTTCGGGCCTTCCAGCGCGACCACTTCTTCGTGGAGAAGTACCACTACCTGACGCCGTTCTACTCCCCGTGCCTGTCCGTCAAGTGCGGCGAGGCCAGCGAGTTCTGGCCGCAGATCCTGCCCGCCTCGGGGCCGCTGTCGCTGCTGCCCTACGCCCTGCTGTCGCTGCCGTTCCTGTTGCTGTTCCGGCTTACCTGCTACTACTACCGCGGGGCCTACTACCGCTCGGTCTGGCAGGCACCGACCGCGTGCGCGGTGGCCGAACCGCACGCCAAATACACCGGCGAGACCCGCTTCCCGCTGATCCTGCAGAACCTGCACCGCTACTTCTTCTACATCGCGGCGATCATCTCGGTGATCAACACCTGGGACGCCATCAACGCCATGCACTCGCCGTCCGGGTTCGGGTTCGGCCTGGGCAACGTCATCCTGTGGGTCAACGTGATCCTGCTGTGGACCTACACGATCTCCTGCCACACCTGCCGGCACGTCATGGGCGGCCGGCTCAAGCACTTCTCCAAGCATCCGGTGCGCTACAAGTTGTGGACCGAGATCAGCAAGCTCAACGTCCACCACAAGAAGTTCGCGTGGATCACGCTGGGCACGCTGATGTTCACCGACTTCTACATCATGCTCGTGGCCAGTGGCACGATCTCCGACCTGAGATTCATTGGCTGACAAGCGAATCCCCTTAGTTCTAGTGAGGTTTCATGGCAGGGTCTGAGGCTCTTGATTCGAGCGCCGCACCGGAGATCGAGCGGCACTCCTACGACGTGATCGTGATCGGCGCCGGCGGCTCGGGTCTGCGCGCGGTGATCGAGGCCCGGGAACGGGGCCTGCGGGTGGCCGTGGTGACCAAGTCGCTGTTCGGCAAGGCCCACACCGTGATGGCCGAGGGCGGCTGCGCGGCCGCCATGGGCAACGCCAATTCCAAGGACAGCTGGCAGGTGCACTACGCCGACACCATGCGCGGCGGCAAGTTCCTCAACAACTGGCGGATGGCCGAGCTGCACGCCCAGGAGGCCCCGGACCGGGTCTGGGAGCTGGAGACCTACGGCGCGCTGTTCGACCGCACCAAGGACGGCCGGATCAGCCAGCGCAACTTCGGTGGCCACACCTACCCGCGGCTGGCCCACGTCGGTGACCGCACCGGCCTGGAGATCATCCGCACCCTGCAGCAGAAGATCGTCTCGCTGCAGCAGGAGGACAAGGCCGAACTCGGCGACTACGAGGCGCGCATCAAGGTCTTCCACGAGTGTTCGATCACCGACCTGATCAAGGACGGTGACCGGATCGCCGGTGCCTTCGGCTACTGGCGCGAGAGCGGCAAGTTCATCCTGTTCGAGGCGCCCGCGGTGGTGCTGGCCACCGGCGGCATCGGCAAGTCGTTCAAGGTGTCGTCGAACTCGTGGGAGTACACCGGCGATGGCCACGCCCTGGCGCTGCGCGCCGGGTCGTCCCTGATCAACATGGAGTTCATCCAGTTCCACCCCACCGGGATGGTGTGGCCGCTGTCCGTCAAGGGCATCCTGGTCACCGAGGGTGTGCGCGGTGACGGCGGCGTGCTGAAGAACTCCGAGGGCAAGCGGTTCATGTTCGACTACATCCCCTCGGTGTTCAAGGGGCAGTACGCCGAGACCGAGGAGGAGGCCGACCAGTGGCTCAAGGACAACGACTCCGCCCGGCGCACCCCTGACCTGCTGCCCCGCGACGAGGTGGCGCGAGCCATCAACAGCGAGGTGAAGGCCGGCCGCGGCAGTCCACACGGTGGGGTGTTCCTCGACATCGCCACCCGCATGACGCCGGAGGAGATCAAACGCCGGCTGCCGTCGATGTACCACCAGTTCCTGGAACTGGCCGAGGTCGACATCACCAAGGACGAGATGGAGGTCGG